>JBAXOJ010000022.1:0-20625 GCA_037133315.1 Clostridia bacterium | reverse complement strand
TGAGTATATTGCAGACCATTATCCTGTAAAAAAGAGTGATGTAGTTATGATTGGATGCCCTAATTCAAACGGGGGCCTTGAACTTGCTGAAGGGGTTCAAGGAGACCAGGCGCATTATGTGAACCTTAATACTTTTATAAATCAACAGGATTTGAATATCAAAGCAAACCTCGATTATGTGAACACTCAAATTGACCTAAGCAGTTTTAAAGATTATTTTGCTATGGAAATGTTTATCACAAACACTGACTGGCCGGGAATAAACAGCAAAATTTGGCGCTCAAAGCAGGTAGTTCCTCTGCCAGGGGTCAAAGGTGCTGACGGTCGGTGGAGATATATGCTTTATGATACTGATATTTCTACCACAATGTGGGCAGACCCTGTGGTTAATTCTTCTTATGATATGTTTGCGTATCTTTTAGAATCACCACCGACCAGTTGGGATGTGGTTGCGAAAAGTATTTTTGTAAGATTAATGACCAGTAATGATTTTAGAAACCAGTTTCTCGAGAATTTTGTGAAGCTTATTAATACGAATTACAACGTTAAACGAGTGACGAAAAAAATGAACGAGACGCGCGATAAGATTGTGAAGGCGTTTCCATATGCAAATCAGTTGTATGGACCTTGGCCTTTCAGTCGTCTTTATGATACGACGAATTCTTTTTTGAAGTTTTACACATTGCGTGGTGACAAAGTTCTAAGTCAAATGTCGACAAGATACGCCTTGGGTAACATTTTAAAATTGAACGTTTCGGAAGCGGCTAATGGCTTTGGGAATGTGATTGCTGACGGAATGAAAGTGGAAAGTTATATGCTTGAAAACGACAAGTTCCAGATGAAATCCTTCAAAGGATTCAAAGTAAAGATCAGCGCCGAAGCAAAGCCAGGTTACGATTTTTATCGTTGGGTGTTTACTCAGAATGGTTCGGCAAATTTTATTTATAACAACGCAACACAGCTTGTGTTCGCTGAAAACACGGACATTGATTTGAAGCCGGAATACGTCTTGCACGGTACAAACATTATTGTGAATAATGCAAGTGTTGAAAAATTGCCTGTAGTGCCTGGATATGAATTAATTGGCGACAATTTTGATGGTTCCATTATCCCTGGTTATAATGCAATGTTTTGGGGTGGCATTAATGGTTCTAATTGTATCCAAAATGGAATGGGAACTGGTGGAACGAATGCGTTGAAGATGAAAGATAATCAGAGCATCGCTGCTATGAGGCAGATTTTTCCTTACACCGCTGGTCAGTGGGTGAAGATCTCTGTGGATGTGAAGAACAGCAAATTTGTAACGCAACCTGTTAAGTTCGGGTTCGAGGCGATTGGGGCGAATGCAGAAAGTTATAAAGGGGTCAGCTCATCTTTCGTTTCAAATGGTGTGACAATGGACTATGTTCATTACGATAGTTATATTAAAATCCCGGATTATTCTGAAATAAAAGATTCTCAAGGAAAGCTGTTTATGCCGAGTTATTTTAACTTTACGATACAGAATAAAGATGGCGAGTATTTGATTGATAATCTGAACGTGACTCTGCTCAATTCGGGGGTCGATCCATATGGTACGCCGACGCCGATCCCAACACCGTCGCCAACGCCGACGCCTACCCCAACGCCGTCGCCAACCCCGACACCGACTCCGACTCCAACGCCAACCCCAACGCCGACCCCAACGCCCACACCAGTAGTACCAATCTATGCCGTCGATTCAACTTTGGTTTGTAATAATTCACCCGCGGGCATGAAAACCATCGTGCAAGATACGAACGACGGCTATCTGACGGTCACAATGAGATTAAAAGGCATGATGAATATCAACAGTTTCTCATGGTCAATCGGCTATGACAAGACAAAAGTCGTTCCGGTGACGGTGGGGACGAAGGTGGATGCGCCGAATACGAAGCTGACAACTGCTGCGGGCATTGCACCATACTATGAGATTCCAGGTGCATCGAGATTGGCGGGCTACAGTATTGCGTCCTATCAGATTGAAAACACGACTGCGGCATTGACTGGCAACTATCTATTAATCGGGTATACAAAAAATACTGGCGCGACCATCTCGTTGGACGATGCGACGGAAGCAACGATGCTAAAGATGACATTTCGTAAAATAGGCGAGATGGATGCAAACACCTTTGGCTATTTCCATAAAACTGCAGGGGGCACGGCCTTAAGTAAACTCATTTATAGTTCCACGAACATCCTGCAATATCCGACTGCCACTGGCGTGAACATCTTTTCCAGACCTGACCTCTTCACGATCGAAATTCTGCCGTCTGGGAATTCCGTTTCGCTCGCATGTCTGTCTGCAGCGGATTTGATGAACACAGGGGATACGGTTTATGACGCCTATATGAACACAACGGGTCGCACAACGGTCACGGTCAAAGCGTCTTATCTTTCGCCTACCGTGCTTGCTACGACTACGGTTCACCCCATTACTAAGACCGCCTCAATACTGCTCTTGCAAGATGGGACATATTTGTTTACCGTCTCAAGAAACGGCTTCCTGATGCGCGATATCTCAGTCACGGTTGCGGGCGGCAATGTGGAATTAGGCAATAAGCCAATTTTTGCGGGTGATATATACGCTGATGGCATGATTGACGGATCTGACTCGGAGACCTTGTTCAGTATGATTGGATCTGGATACGGGGATCCTTCTTACCTGCCAGAAAATGATTTGAACTTTGACGGTATGATTGACGGTTCGGATACTGAAATGTTGTTTGCGAATATCGGGAAAAGTTTCGAAGATTATGGAGAACCAGTAGATTACTATAATTAGCGTCATAGAAAGCTACGATTTTGGAGGCAAGGTTATGGATAAAAAATTCGACCAAGATTCCCTGAAAGACAGACTCACGGAGATGCAGTACAACGTGACGCAGAAAAATGCGACAGAACCGCCGTTTAAGAATGAATACTGGAATCACCACCAAAAAGGGATTTATGTAGATATTGTGACGGGAAAACCGCTTTTTGTTTCGAGCGATAAATTTGACAGTGGTTGTGGGTGGCCCAGCTTTTCGCGACCAATCGACGAAACCGCGATTGTCCAAAAGACAGATCGTACGTTTGGGATGGCACGCGTTGAGGTGCGCAGTGCGGAAGGCGATTCCCATTTGGGGCATGTTTTTGATGACGGGCCAAAGGAAGCGGGCGGACTCAGGTATTGCATCAATAGCGCCTCAATAAGATTTATTCCGCTTGAAGAGATGGAAGCACAGGGGCTCGCAGAATTTATTCCGCTTGTCAAATAAACGAGACCACTTGGAGGAAATACAGGATGAAGAAATTGATTACGACATTTATGATACTGGCGTTGTTACTGAGCGGAACGCAAATCGGGTCGCAGGGCGGGACTGGATTTGGAAGCGTTTCGCCGCAGGCGGCGGGAACGGGTGTGATGCATGTCTACTTGCTTATTGGCCAGTCGAACATGGTTGGCCTAGGCGGTAGCCCAGTTGCGGCTGACTTGGTGGACAACCCGCGGATTAAAAAGGTCAACCCGGATCTACAGTTGGTCAGCGGCATCGAGCCGTCGAATATGGACAATGGAAATAACGCGGGGCGGGGCTCTTGCGCAAGGGCTTTGGCGGAGACGATTCTGCCTACATTGCCGGCGGAGGATAGCATCGTTCTCATCAACTCAGCATGGGGCGGCACCAGCGTCGAGCAGTGGGCTAAAAGTTCGCCAGGCCCGATTGGGAACAACAAGTTTCCAGGCATGAACCTCTACAACATTGCAATGGCTAAAGTAGAGGCGGCGGTTGCGGCAGGTGGCGTGATGAAGGGCGTATTCTGGCATCAGGGCGAGGCAAACACGAATGACGCGCCAAACGTTTATCGTGACAAGGTGGCCGCATTGGTCAGCAACCTTCGCGCCGATCTGGGCGACCCGAATCTGCCGTTTCTTATGGGCGAGATTGGGAGTACCGTGACGACACCGAAGCCCTTTATTTACTACGAAAACACGATTAATCTGGCGCTCGCGATGGTACAGGGAACTGTGCCACGGACCGGCGTTGCGAGTGCGGAGGGGTTGACCCTTGGCAGCGACACGTTGCACTACGATGCAGTAGGTGAGCGGGAACTCGGGCAGCGATTTGCTCGCGCGTTTCTGGGAGTGACAGGAGTTTTGCCGATGGCAACCTCCAAACCTACCTTTTCCCCATGCCCACAGACGCCTAGTCCAGGGCCTGCGCAGCTTGCATACAAGGACGCCACCGATGACTATCCTGGCGGGACCTATACCTTTTCAGCTCCTCAATACGGCGGGGACCTCAATGACCCGGCAAACGCCAACTACATCGGACATGCATTTGATAACAACTACGCCAAATTGACCAACGGGTTCATTTTGGGTGGAGCGGTTCGAACCGGCGGTCTTGTTACCACAAACAACAGGGCGTTTTTCACCTATGCATTTCCTTCCGCTCAGCCAGTGGTGAAAGGGCTGGTTTTGTATTACTCTGGATACACGTACGCTCGCGCGCCGAAGGATGTTTCGGTGCTAGGCACCAACGATGGCATCCGATGGACGCGTTTGCTGGACTGGCATAACGCCACGTGGGTAGACTTCCCGAACGACCCCGGAGATAATGGGAAAACGACCATTTGTGGCAAATTGCCGTTCTATTTCGAAAATGATATCAAGTATTCTACATATAAAATTGAGGTCTACAATTTGGGCAAGAACACCGACACCACGCAGGACGGATGGGGCAACGCGGCGCAGTTTAGCGAGGCGCAACTACTTTACGACCCGGCGTTCGTGGGGATTGATGAGCCGATGCCGACACCAACTCCTGACCCAATACCGACCCCGACGTCAACCCCGACGTCAACCCCGACCCCAACTCTGACGCCGACCCCAACTCTGACGCCGACCCCTTCGGCTACGCCAACATGGACACCAGATCCAAATTCCCCTCGCTATATGGTCAGCACACTCGATGCTTCTGAAGTTACTCATAATAGCGCCAAGATTGGTGCACTTGTGACTTGGATCGTAGGGACGGGGCAAGGGGAAACACTTTTAAATCTCATTTATTGGGAAACCGATACACCACAGCTTAAAACGTCTGCGGCTTCCATATTGTGTTCTTCAACCTTCACAAAAACAATTACCGGATTAAAACCGAATACATCATACAGCTTTCAAGCAGACTTATTGTTTAGCCAATTTGCTGAAATAAAGACGTTTACGACCCTAGCAACCCCGACCCCATCGGCAACCCCGACGTCAACCCCTACTCCAACGCCGACGCAGACTCCAACTCCGACCCCAACGGCGACCCCGAAAGTTACTCCACAAGCCCCTTCAATTAGTACAATTACGGATAAGCATCTCAAAGTTTCAGGAAAAGAACAAACTGGCGGTAAACTTACAGTTGAGTCGAAGGCTTTTAGAAAAATTACATATTCTAAAAAGGGAGACTGGGTAATTATACTCAAAAAAACATTGGTTTCTGGCACAAAAGTTTCCGCATACGTCGTGCACAATGGCCTGAAAAGTCCAGTGAAAGTGACCTATGTTATTCCTGCAACACCAATTGTAAGCAGGCTTAAAGCAAATAGCCTTTATGTTAAGGGAAGCGCCACGAAAGGTTCAATTGTATACGTGAAGATTTTGAAAAAAGTTTATTCCGCTAAGGCGAGCTTAAAAACGGGTTTGTTTTCAGTGAAAATTCCGAAAATTAAAAAAGGAACTTCGGTGAGCGTCTATTGTAAGGCTGGCGGACGTTCGAGTGGAATTAGAATTGTAAAGGCAGTTTGATTTTACAAATTATTTTTTATAAAAGCAAAAGTGTATAAAATGAGCGTGGTTTTCAGTCTCGTTTTCACTTTTGAGCATCGGTTTTTACAAATTTACTTTTTACAAAGCGAAAGTGTATAAAAAAATCGAACTTAATCGTTTTAAATAACGAATTTCTCAATTCCAAGGACTCGAAGACCCTTAGTTTTATACACTTTTTGATAATAAAAAATTAAATTGTAAAAAACCCGTCGAAAACAGCTGGTTTTGCGAGTTTTAGTGGCGAGATTTATACACTTTTTGATAATAAAAAATTTAATTGTAAAACTTTAGCTATCGCGCACCTTTGAACTTATAGATGATTTAAGCTATAATCAAATTGAAACAAATGGGAGGCATGCACATGAGAAGCAAACTAGGGCAAGCGACATTGGCTGTATTGATGGTGGTTACGTTATTAGCGACATCCATTTTTGGTGCGCAAAGTACCGTGCAGGCAGCGAATAAGCCCGTCTTCAATAAATCGAAGGTAACGGTGACCAAAGGGAAAACGACGACCCTGGAGGTCAAATATGCGCCGGCGGGTGTAAGTTTTACCTGGTTCATCAGCAACGTAAAAATAGCGAAAATCGTAGCAGGCAGTAAAACCAAGAAGGTGACAATCAAGGGCTTAAAAGCTGGTTCGACTGCAATCAAGTGCTATTTGAAAAAGGGCAAGAAGGTTGTCAGCACAATTTCGACTATGATAAAGGTGAATAATCCGGCGCCAACCCCGACCCCGACACGGAAGCCTACTCCAAAACCCACTTACACGCCAACTCCGACGCCAAGTCCGACCCCGACGCCATCTCCAACTCCTGAGTTGGGACCAAATCTTTTCGGGCCAGCAATCGGGGAGGAAGGAGATTTCTCCAACCTAACTGAGGATCAGATTACGAACAATCAATTTCTGGCTTTTCAGAAGACGCCAGATGGCGTGACGCGTTCCGGCGGGGAAAACTACGGGACAGGGAACGGGAAGTATTGGGATATCGTAAATGTTCCCGGTGAACCGGGAAAACGGGCCTTTAAAGTTCGGTCGGGCTATACTACGATTGAAATTATATGGATCTGTCCAACGAATGTCCGCTATGTATTGGATTTTGACTATAAGGGGAGTGGTACTTGCTATTATAATATCACGGCACAATCTCCGAGTGCGAACGGTTATTTTGTTCCAACGGCGAACTGGAAACATTTCAGTGTGGAATTTTATGCAACAACCAGTTATCAGGTAATTGGGTTAACGGGACCAAGCAGCGATGTCTATATGACGAATATGAAGTTGAGGCCGATCTTGACTCCCGAATTAAAGTTGGACGGAAAGTTTAATAATTTTTATCTGAATACATTGCCAACACCCGATACAAAGACTCCCGACCCAAATTATGTTTATGACCCAAGCAATTATATTAGGAACGGCGCTTTTGAAAATGCGACGGATTCATGGAAACTACCTCTGGAATGGTGGACGGTCGGCAGACATTACAACGATGTCGATGTGTTCGTCGATCCTGCAAATCAAGACAATCATGTCATGGTGTTTCTTGGACGGATGCTGTTTTCTAAGCATATGCCTTCCATCACGTTAAACACCCAAGCTGGGCTACCGGCAGGTAAATACACATTCTCCTTCAGAGTAAAGAATGCCAAATCGGTTAGCCAAACAGCATTGTGTTTCAAATACAATCAGGGGAGCGGGGATGTTATCAAAGAATTTAAAGTTACCAACCTCAATAGCTGGACGACATTCACTTATAATTTTGAGACCACCGCGACTGCATCATTTTCAATTTACGCACAAAATAACTGTTTATCCCATCCTGGGCAGTTTGAATGCTTCGATGATTTTACGCTCGTAGCTCAATAAATGTGGTTATTGAGGAATATAATAAAAGAGGTGATTTTTATGTCGATTAAAATGAGAAGAATTTTTGCATTCGTCTTATCTGTTTGCGTGTTGTTTTTTGGTTTGATAACAGACACCACTGCGGGGTCCAACCCGAAGCCATGGTTTCAAAGAGTGAACACATCCGTAGAAATCAAGTTTGTGCAACCAAAATCAATTGTATTTGATTCAAAAGGCAATTTCTACGTGACCGATGCGCAGCAAAGCATCGTGCAAAAGTTTAATAGTAAAGGGGAACTACAAAAGAAAATTGGCAGTTATGGGATCAACGACGGTCAACTCTATTTCCCTTCGGGCATCGCGCGTGACAAAAGTGACAACCTTTTTGTCGCGAACACAAGCAATTACAGAATAGAGAAATTTAGTTCCACCGGCGTCTTTTTGAATCGGTTTGGAAGTTATGGTGATTTGGATGGCCAATTTAAAATGCCAGTTGCAGTGGTTGTCGACCAAGATAATAATTTTTATGTTGCTGACAAATATAATTGCAACATTCAAAAGTTCGATTCAACGGGTCAATTCTTGCTGAAATGGGGGAGCAGAGGAAGTGGAAACGGTCAATTTGACAACACGTTTTCGGGTGGCATCGTGGATATGATTTTGGACGTTGACAAAAACATCCTCGTTTTAGATAGCTCCAATTGCAGAATTCAGAAGTTTAGTCAGGCAGGCGTGTTTCTTTCGACGTTTGGGTCGCGCGGAACGGGCAAAAGTCAGTTTCAGAATCCTGGAGGAATCGCTGTCGATTCGTACAAAAACACGTATGTTTCGGATACGAAAAATAACTGTTTATCGGTGTTTTCGAGCGGTGGTGTGTTCGTCAAGAAATGGGGCAGTTACGGAGCCACCAATGGGAAGTTGTCGTCCCCTGGGGGGTTGGCCGTGGATTCGGGCAATCGTGTTTACGTCGTGGATTTAGGGAATAAGCGGATTCAGTCGTTTACAAAGGATGGGAAACACATCGCAAACTGTGCCGTTTATGGGAAACAAAACGGCAGATTTATGTTCCCGCAAGGGGTCACGGTGGATAAGTACGGCAATATTTATGTCGCAGATACGGGGAACACACGAATCCAGAAATTTAGTTCTGCAGGGAAGTACTTGTTGAAGTGGGGTACCAAGGGCACGGGAAACAGCCAGTTCGGAAGCCCTACGAGACTTGCGACCGATGCGTGGGGCAATCTTTATGTCGCCGATACGTATAGCAACTATCTGAAAAAGTTCAGCCCAACGGGCAAGTTCCTGTCCAAATTCAATATTTCTTATAAGGACAAAAACGGGATTCATTTGATTTATGGTGTAGATGTAGGGCCAGATGGCAGCATCTATACGTGCAACGAAACGTTTATTCAGAAGTTTAGCGCCAAAGGGAAATTCATCAAACGCTGGGGTGGCCCTGGCAAAACGAAAGGACATTTCAATTATGCGCAGGGCATCGTTGTCGATAAAAACAACTATATTTACGTCGCGGACGCGGGTAATTATCGCGTGCAGATATTTGATAAAAACTTTAAATTTATCCAGTCATTTGGCGTTTATGGAAAGGGTGCTGGCCAGTTTTGGGCGCTGTCGGACATTGCGCTTGACGCATCTAAGAACATTTATGTGACTGACAGCTCACTGCAAAATGTGCGAAAGTTTTCGCAAAAAGGGGTCTTGCTTGATCAATGGAACTCGGACATGCAGTATGGCACGTATGGTTTCTCAGGACCGAAAGGGATTGCAGTGAATGCGAAGGGCGATATTTTTGTGGCGGATACGGATAACCACAGGTTGATGACGCTGCCATATGAAAAACCAAAGTTTGCGCCAAAGCTACTCTCCGCAGCGACGGATACGATTGGGAGCACCGTGACATTGAAATTTGATAAAACGATGGCCGATCCATCCGGAATCAAAAACCCGTTTATGATTTATTTGACGATCATTACAGGGCGTCAAATCAAGTCTTCTGCTTTGAGCACGGATCAGAAAAGCATCATTTTAACACTCGATCAACCAATCCTCGTCGGCGAAACGCCTTATCTAGTCTATGTTTCAGGCGATATCAAATCCGCGGATGGCATGTATTTGTTGGATATCAATCATTTTAATATTACAAACAATGCAACGTGACTTCAGGAAGAGCTTTATGGTATTATTATAGAAGGAAATTAAATTGGTGAGGAGTTTTTGATGTGTTGTTGAAAAAGAAAATTTCGAAATTATTAGTGATAATTTTTATGTTGACAGCAATTTTCGGGACATTTGTGCCGGGCAGTTCCGTTGCGGCAGCGGATACAGGGTTTGAGGTGTATGGGCCGAATCTGCTTCCAAATGGCGACTTTCAGCAAGGGTTGCACTTTTGGAATAATACCGTGCCTGCAAATCGCATGGAAATTGTGACTGGGGATCCAGCGGCGCCTTCAGCGCTTCCCTATTTAAAAGTCACGGGTGGTACATATGATTCGTTTGGGAATTCTCGTCCCGGCAAGTGGGAGGCGGGTACTTATCGGATGACTTTCTATGCGAAGGCTTCTGGCAGTAAAGCGTATGCCAATATCGACGGGATGAAAAATGGCTATACATACAATACGGACATCGGATTTCACTATGGAGATGGCAAGACAATCCCTGCGACTTGGACAAAATATGAGTATGATTTGGTGTTGCCTGCGGACCATAATCGCATCAACTTTGGCGCACAGTGTGACAGCGGGTCGGGGTATTTCTGCTTGTCCAATATTTCTATCAAGAGACTCATCTCAGCCGATCCGAGTTATCAGCCTTCGCCAACGCAAACCCCAGTCCCTGAAGTGACGGCAGCACCTGGTGTTGATCGCACAAAAAACTATGTCTACATTTTAATGGGACAATCAAACATGACGGGCACAAACACTTCAGACCCGGAAGACCTTGTTTGCGATGCGCGCATTCAAAAAATGTCGCAGACCAATTACGATACCTGGATGCTTGGCACAGAAAATATGAACAGCAATGCGACGGGAGGCGGGACCTCACCAGGCAAGACAATCGCCGAGCAACTGCTGCCGAGAGTACCGAGTGATGTGACCATTCGCATGATTGGAGCGGCTGCGTCTGGTTCTGCTGTTGAGCAGTGGGCAAAAGGGGCGACCAACAATCAATACAACAAAGCGGCGGGCAATCTTTACAACGATTTGGTGCTTCGCATTCATGCTGCGCAACGAATCGGCATCATCAAAGGCATCTTCTGGCATCAGGGTGAGGCAAATGGTGGCACGACGGACTATGAGCAGAAACTGACGCAATTGATTAGTGATGTAAGAAACGAAATTGGCACGCCAAACGTCACATTTGTCATGGGTCAAGTAGGGATTACGGGAGATGCCACTGGACTTGTGAATCGCTCTTTAGATCTCATCAAATACTACGTTCCAAATACTAACTTTGCGACCTGTGAAGGCTTAGTTTTAATTGATAATGTCCATTACAATGCGGCGTCACAAAGAATTTATGGAGTGCGCTATACGAATGCATATTTGGCTTTGAACCCTGATATCATCCTTTCGGCTACGCCAACACCTACGCCGACGCCAACCCCTACACCTACGCCTACACCGACGCCTTCACCGACTCCGACTCCGACTCCTACTCCGGTGGCCCCAATTTATGCCACCGATTCCACGTTGGTTTGTAACAATTCCCCTGCGGGCATGAAAACCACAGTGCAAGATATGAATGATGGAACGATTTCGGTCACTTTGAATTTAAAGGGTGTGATGAACATCAATAGTTTCTCATGGGCGCTCAGCTATGACAAGACGAAAGTCGTTCCGGTGACGGTAGCGACAAAGGTTGACGCACCGAACTCGAAGCTGGCAACCGCTGCGGCCATTGCACCTTATTATGAAATGCCTGGTGCTGCTCGACTCGTGGGCTATAACGTGTCGTCTTTTCAGATTGAAAACACAACTGCGGTAACGACGGGCAATTATCTACTGATCGGCTACGCAAAAAACACTGGGGCCACCATTTCTTTGGACGGCGCGACAGAAGCACCGATTCTGAAGATGACATTTCGAAAAATAGGCGAGATTGATGCAAATACCTTTGGGTATTTCCATAAAACCGCGGGCGGAACGGTCGTCAGCAAACTCGTATATAGCACCACAAACATCCTTCAATATCCAACTGCCA
This sequence comes from Clostridia bacterium, assembly GCA_037133315.1. Lineage (GTDB taxonomy): Bacteria > Bacillota > Clostridia > JBAXOJ01 > JBAXOJ01 > JBAXOJ01. The sequence goes on along the minus strand of JBAXOJ010000022.1, from coordinate 8,743 downwards.
CTGGCGCGAACATCTTTTCCAGACCTGATCTCTTCACGAGTGAAATCGTACCGGCGGGGTATCCTGTGACGTTGACATCCTCTTCTGCGGCAGATTTGATGAACACCGGGGACACGGTTTATGACACCTATATGAACGCAGCGGGTCGCACGACGGTGACGGTCAAAGCAACTTATCTTTCACCTACGGTGATTGCTACTGCTTTTGTGGACTATGCGACAAAAGGTGCTTCCATTCCGACACTGCAAGATGGTGCATATGTGTTTAGCGTCTCGAGAAACGGCTACATGGTGCGCGATTTCACGGTCACGGTTGCGGGTAGCGCGGTTGTGTTAGGAGATAAATTCCTTTTCGCGGGCGATGTCTATCCTGATCTTATTATCGACGGCTCTGATTCGGAGACTCTATTTAGTGTCATCGGTTTGGGTTACGGAGATGGCGGTTATCTGTCTGATTGCGATCTGAATCTTGACGGGATAATCGATGGTACGGATACTGAAATGCTATTTGAAAATTTAGGGAAGACGGTCGAAAATTATCCGGAGAACGGAGTGCCAGTAGATTATTACAACTAAATCAATCCGCTATGTGTAAGAATTCGGGGTCGTTACTCCCTGTAAGGAGTAAGTGGTGCCTTTTCTTACACATGATTGAGACACAAAGAAAAGTTTCCCGCTGTGCGGCGACAGCGTCCCACACAAGCTCTTGGAGTTTTCGAGCGGGGTCAAGTTTTTTTCATCCCACTCGTACACGAAGAAGTCGGAGGCTTGTACTGCCAGAGTGACCGATAAATCAAGGTAAAAATCCCGTTTCACATCGTCTAGGTTTATGAGGTAGACGCCCCAGCCGTCTTTATATTGACGGATGAGACAGTTTTTCAGTCCAGGTTTGTCCCAACTTAGGACGCCCGCTTTCCCGTGGGATTGCGAAGGGGCGAGGAAGCGCCACAAATCGAGGCGTGCCGCACTGATTCGGTGTAACGGATCCGAGGTGCAGACGATGCCCCCCAGAAGGGCGTTCCAAATCGCAAATAATCTGGTTTCGTCTTCGCTGAATTTGGTGACGATATCTCTGACGTACGTGACGTCGGGGTCGTTTTGCCATAGGATATTATTGAAATACTGGTCTGCCGTGCTTTCGCAAACATGGTGTCTTGCAGCGCCATCGCTCCAAACGCAAGTCAAGTCGTTTGCAATGCGCATGCCATCCGCGAGGCCGATAAACGGCTGAAACGGCGCGATGCAGGCCAGCCAAAAACTTTCCTCTCCAATTTCGGCACGGATCATTTCAATGACGTCGGAAAAATAGCGCGCCGACGTCTTGCCAGGCGTAAAGCGTTGGCAGGTCGTCGAATCGCGGTATCCCCAGTCCATAAAGTCTGTTTTGTAAAGGGTGGCGCCCCAACTTCGCATGGTCCGAAACACAAGTCTCAAATATTCGAAAGCCTCAGGATGGCTTGAGTCTAAAATGTAAGTTTCCTCGTCGCAGTGGGCCGCATTCTGTGCGCCGCCGTCGACGCACGTCCATTCCACGATTGGGTTTCCGTCTAGCCCTTTCAGCAGCCATGCGGGGTGCTTCTTTGCAATCTGGCTTCTGGATCCCACCATGAATGGCGCAACCCAAACGCCTGCGTTGTAGCCCTTCGCAAGGATTTTTTCGAACGCGCTTTTCAACGTGTCGGGCCAGAGACTCGTCGGTAGGAGCCAGTCGCCCGCTGCGGGGCAGTAGCCGTCATCAATTTGAATGGCTTGCAACGGCACTCTCGGCTGAATCGTGTCAAAGCCGGCGAGCAATTCAATCAAATCCTGCTCGGTAAAATAGCAACCTTTATGATACCAGGAACAATAGTGAAAGCTAGGTTTTTTAAGCGGAGCAACGCCGTTTTGCGTGGCCTGCAGTTTCGCAAAGCCTTCGAAGGTCTCGTAAGGCTTGTTTCCGGATAGGAAATAGAGGGTCGGCAGGGTAAGGGTGCCGTCGAGTTTTGTGTTTTCGGTAGAAAAACCGATTTCTAAAAAAAACACGTGTTTGTTGCTTATATTTTCGACAAGCCCATTTTTATGGGTGCGTGAGTAGATGGTGTTGCGGTTCAAAAAGTCGCGGTGCGCAGTCGCCCCAAACACAATCGTGTTGTCCTCGGTATCGATAAAGCCCGTCGTCAGGTAGCTTTCGTGACTGCCAGACGCGGTCGCATCATTGATTTCCACAATGCCACTCGGGCCGCCGAAGCCAAATCCTTGCTTGAAAAATCGATTGGCGCCTTGGACGGTGAGTCCGGCAAGTGGATAGAACATGCGCGGTAAGAAGCAGTTTCCCAAAAGCGTCGTCTCTAAAGAACACAAGCCGTCTGCATCGCGTAGGACGAGTTCGATTTGTAATTCGTCTGACACGTACCGGACCATGGTTTCGTTTTGCCCGTGTTGCACATGAACAGCGGAGGCCTTGACTTCTTTATAGTCGAAAGCAGGGAATCCCCCTGCAAATTCGACTTCACCATGACTGATTGTAATACAGCCATTGTTTGAAATATTCCATTTCATTCGAATCACCCCAATTCGAAAAACATTATAACATGGATTGGGATGTTAATTATAATAATCTACAGGCTCCAAATAGATTCCTACGTCGCTACCTAAGTTCGCAAAGAGCATTTCGCTGTCCGTACCGTCAACGATACCATCAAGATTGACATCATATGCTGGAACATAAGTAGTGTCTCCATAACTAAAGCCGATTGTACTAAATAAGGATTCTGAGTCGGAACCATCGATAATGCCGTCAGTGAATACATCTCCAGCTAATAATGACCGATCGCCCAAATTGACATTTTCTCCAGCAACCGTAATTCCGAAGTCTCTGATGAGATAACCGTTTCTTGAAACAGTAACTAGGTATTCTCTATCAGTAAGCCCTGAGAAGGTTGCCGTCTTGGACGTTGGGTCGATTTGTGTGGAAGCGATAATGTCTGTCGCCAAATATGAATTCCGGATCGTTACCGTTGTCTTTCCTGCGGCGTTCATGTAATTGTCGTACGAAGTATCTCCCGTGTTCATAAGATCAGCAGCTGACAAAGCAGTAAGATTCACATTGTAAGTTTGAGCGGAAACTTGATGGATTGTCATGTTGTCCATATATTTGGTCTCAATGGGGGTTGAAGACCAGTTATCATAACGAATGCTAAGAATGATTGCATCTTCAACAGCGGTAAAGGAATTTGTTACTTTGACCCAACCGTTCGCGTCCGGGTCACCGACCGTTGTTGTTACCGGAACAGAAGCACTGATGTTGTGCGCTGGGATATGTCCAGCGGATTCTTCTGCCCAACCGTTTAAGCAGTCCTTAATCACTATTTGATAATTTGGGAGTGTTCCTTTTAAGTAATACACAACTTCATAGTCTTTTCCAGAAATAACATTAATCCATTGTCTCAGAATTGCAGCGCCATTCAATGGAGCAAATTTCATTACGTTGCTACCTTCATAGGCGACGATTCCATCGTTTGAAGCTGAGATAATTTCTGGAGAATTACCGCTTCCCGAGAACACATTCCATCCTGAGGTTCCAAAAGATACAAAAGAATTCGTTTCAAAATTGCCATTTGTGACTTGGAAGTTTGGACCAGGCGTCTGCGTCGGAACTGGCGTAGGAGTTGGCTCTGGGGTTGGTGACGGTGTTGGGGTAGCTGTAGGGACTGGTGTAGGGGTAGCATTTGGATCTGTCATAGAACGCAAAGACACGTTGTCAAAAGAACAATCAGCACCATTAGCGATTAAGCGTAAAGTGTAATATCCACTTGAAGCAACGCTTGTGATCACGAAGTCGATTTCTCTATGAGTCCAAGTAGTGCTACTTGCAAATGAATTATTCACTAGTTCAGGGGATGCATCCCAGTCGTTTTGACCAAGCCAAATCATGGAATTTCCGTTAAAGTCATATGAAAGTTTAAAAGCGCCAGGAGTTATTCCAAATACATGCTGATTTGAGCCATTTCCCCAGCCATACGTAGTGATCAGGTCATAATTGCCGTTGATCGGATTGGCACTTGAAATGGAACCTGCACCGCCGCCATCTGTCCATGCAGTCAGGTCTGTGGAAAACTGACCATTTGTAATTAATTCAGCGCCGAAAATCGGAGTAGGGGTAGGGACGGGCGTCGGCGTCGGCGTTGGTGGTGTATATGGATTCACGGAAATCCCATCCAAATAACCTGCTGGGATCGCAGTGCCGCCCCAGTTATCATATCTGAAATTGATATTTGTGGTCGTATCATTCGCGGTGAAAATACTTGTCACCTTCGTCCATCCATTTGCGTCAGGAGCGTCCGTGGATGTTTCAATATTTGGGACGGAATTGTAGCCATCTGCAGGGGAATGCGTGGCATTGTCGTCATTGCCCCAGCCGTTTACACACCCTTTTGAAATTTTAGCGTAGCCTGCAGGACTTGTGCCCAGTGTATAGTAGATGAATTTGTATTGTTGTCCGATATCGGTTTGAATTTGTTGTCTTAAGATTGCAGCGCCACCCAAAGGTGTGAATTTGACAACTTTGCTTCCGTCAATGGAAACAATGGTGTCAGCGCTCGCATCAATGATGGATGGAGAGCCGTTGCTGCCAGAAAAACTATTCCAACCTGGTGTTGGAAAAGAAACAAATAAGTTGTTTTCAAAGTCGCCATTTACCACAGTATACCCTGGCAATGGGACTGGCGTTGCCGTAGGCACTGGTGTTGGAGACGGTGTCGCGGGCGCTTGCCCAACAAGTGAAATCGCGTCTAGATATCCAGGCTCAAGTGCTGTGCCACCCCAATTGTCATATCGGAAACTGATGTTTACTGCATCACTTGCCGCAGTAAAAATGGTGGTAACTTTAGACCAGCCATTAGAATCAGCTGCGTCTGTTGTGGTGTTTTGAGGTAAAGAAAAGCCGTGATGCGCGGGAGTGTGTGTGGCATCATCATCGTTACCAAACCCGTTGATGCATCCCAGCAACACTTTCCAATACCCTTCCGCATTTTTACCTTTGGTATAATAGGTCAATGTGTACTCTTGACCTGATACGACATTTATATGTTGCATCAAAATTGCGGTACCGCCAATCGGTGCAAATTTTGCAACATTTGTTCCAGCCATCGGTGTGATTGCTTCGGTCGAAGCATCAATCAATGCGGGCGTCCCGGAACTCGTGGAATAGACATGCCAACCTGCACCATTTTGTGGCACAAACGCATTGTCCTCAAAGCTTCCATTTACCATTGTATCCGAATTTCCAGCAAAGGAAACGGTTGGTACTGAAAAACTGCTAAAAAGCGTAACAAAAATAAAAATTACTACAAACAACCCGGATAAACTTCTTTTTGATTTCATTATAAATCCTCCCAAAAACATTCTTTTACGTGCATCCTTAACTTTAACATTAGGTCAAAATGAGAACAATGCAAATTGACGACAATAAATCAGTTTGTTTGTCGCTTTCATTGCTTTTTATAATGTTTTGCCTTAGATTTTCTTTAGTTCAATGTTATAATATAAAGGAAGGCTGGTGATTTGAGTTGGAACGAGCGGAAATACCTTCAGGGAATGGATATTTTAATTTAGACATTCTCTTGCAGTTTGAAAATTTTTCGATCGATGTAGTTAGCATTCTTCATGAAATGAACTGCATTTCGTTTACTGGATATGAAGAAGATTTGTTTCATCTTTCTTTCTATAAGGATGGAAAGATTACAGTCACCCATGCCGGGGATCAGCACCTCGTTTTGCCTAAGACTTTTTTATTTAATTCACCTAAAATGCAGCATAGTGAAAAGATTTCCGAAGAAAATATTACGAAATATCATATCTATTTTAACGTGATTCCAAAGCGCGTGATTCCAAAGAAATTTTTAAATTATATGCAACAGGAGCATCGTGAGATTTTGAATTTGATTTCAAGGCAAAATACATTTGAATTTGTAAAAGATCAATCGAAAATGGTTAATTCGATTTTTGAAAGAATTGTATATGAATTGGATCATCAGAAATTCGGTCACAATTTATTACTTCACACTTTATTCACTGAGATTTTCATCCTGTTTTGCAGGTCAATCAATAATGCAAAATTCAGTTATCGGATTCCAGTAGTCACACCTACCGTGAACAGCCTGTCTTACAAGATTGCTAGTTTTATTGCACAACATTACGATACCATTACATTGAATGAAATTGCGGAAACCTTTAAATTAAGTCAGCGGCAAATCCAAAGGATCATTAAGACCTCTTTTAATACGACTTTTAAAAAGAAACTCTTTGAAATTCGAGTGCAGAATGCAAAGATTTTGCTCAAAGATTCTACCTACTCCATATTAGATATTGCGAATGAGGTAGGGTTCACAAATACATCATACTTCAGTAAAATATTTAGGGAATTTGAACAGATGACCCCCAATCAGTACAGAAAACAGGTCAAATAAAAAACAATGATTGCGACAAGAATACCATTTTTGCGTCGTTAATTTGTATTGTTTCTTTTTTGCATCCGTGTATAGTTTAAGTATAGAAAGAGTTTTCAGTACATTCAAGGGGGATTTAGTATGCAGTACAAAAGAAAGATATCTAGTTTAATAGCGGTCATTTTTGTTTTTATGGCACTGTTTGGAAGTCTTACAGGAGCTACTTTAGCACAGGCCGAAGGGACCGACTTATTGACGAACGGCGGATTTGAAAGCAATGTTTTTTCACCGTCGCTGAATAGTGCGGGATGGAACGTTTATTCAGAGACAACGGGTTCGCCTACGATTATCGGCGCGTCAGTCGATTCCATATCAGCAATGGAAGGAACAAACGTTGCAAAGTTTGCACCCGTCAATGGCGCCTGTATTTTAATGCAACACGTGACCGTTGTAGAAGGCCAAACGTATACGTTGACGTATTATAAAAAAGGGAAGAGCCCAGAAGGATATAACAAAATATTTTTGCCTTGCCTTGACGGTTGGGGTAACGAAAAAGATGCGACGCATATTCCTGCACATCATACCTTATCGATTACGCAAACCGCGACAACAGACGTCCCAGATGGGAACGGCTGGACAAAGGTAACGACGGTCTTCGTTGCGAACAGCACCGACGTGAACGTCATTTTTAGATATGACAATTGGACCGCCACAACACCAGCGACGGGATATTTGGATGGGATTTCTGTTCAACTCTATATTCCAGAAGTGACACCGGTGCCGACACCCGTTGCAACGCCTGCAGTCAATATGTTGGCAGGCTTAAATTGCGACTTTGAGCAGGGCGGTTGGACTTCGACGAGTAATGTTGCGGTAGCAAATAATCCTGGACAAGGCGCAAAAAGCGCCCAAATTGCGGGTTGGAGCGATCGCTACTTCTCCTCGATTAAACTAAAAGATAACACAACATATCAACTCACTTATTTGGTCAAGGCTTTGTCCGGTGGGAACAGTTTAGGACTGCAAGTGATGTACAAGGACAATAGTTCCGTTGAAAACATCAAAGCTGGCGAATATTACACAGGAAACAGTACTACGTGGACAAGATTCTCCACAACATTCACGACAGGAAGCGGCGTCAGTTTATTAGCTGGGGATGCCTATAATTATTTGGGCATTGGTATTTGGTCTGCAATACCAATCTTGGTGGATGACATCACATTAGCGCAAGTAGGAGTCGGTCCAACATCCGATCCCAATGCGACAGCGACACCTGTACCGACAGCAACCCCAACACCCGATCCTAATGCGACCGCAACACCTACGCCGACCGCCACGCCAGACGTGCCAGTCGCTACGAACATTTTGCAAGGCTTGAATTGTGACTTTGAAGCAGGTGGATGGAATTCCGATTCCAATCTAACAGTAACCGATCAACCAGGCCAAAGCGCAATCAGTGCAACGGTCATGGGGTGGAGCGCAGTTTATTCTTCCACAATCAAGTTGAAGGACAATACCACGTATCAGCTGACCTATTTAGTGAAGACATTGTCTGGAGGAAATAGCTTAGCGCTTCAAGTGATGTATAGGGACAGCAGTTCCGTAGAAAGCAAAAAAGGTGGAGCAATCTATACCGGAAACGATACCGACTGGAAAAGGTTTTCCACTACTTTCACGACTGGAACCGGAATTGGTTTACTGCAAGGCGACCCATTTAACTATCTCGGTATTGGCATATGGTCAGGCACACCGATACTGGTTGACGATATCACACTGTCTGAAGTAAACGGAATAAACCCGACTAGCACTCCTGCTACGCCAACGCCTACGCCTACCGCAACGCCTACCGCGACGCCAACGGCTGCCCCAGTGTTAGTGACAACGGTAAAGATGAGCAAAACAACTGCTTCAATCACCGTAGCGCATTCACTTCAGTTGTCTGCGATTGTCTTTCCTTCAAACGCCACAAATAAGGCTGTTTCATGGAAGTCGAGTAACACAAAGGTTGCTTCCGTTTCTTCCACAGGCAAGGTGACAGCAAAGTCTCCCGGATCAGCAACCATAACGGCAACCACAAAAAGCGGTGGCAAAAAGGCTACGTGCAAGGTTACAGTGAAAAGGCCTGTCACGAGTGTGAAACTGAATAAAACGACATTGATGCTCGGAAAGGGCAAGACGTTTAAACTCATTGCGACGGTTCGTCCATCGGATGCCAGCAACAAGAAAGTGACTTGGAAGTCAAGCAATCGTTCAATTGCCACAGTGAGTTCAACCGGAACCGTGAAGGCCATGAAGAAGGGCACTGCTTATATCACTGTG
>JBAXOJ010000021.1:0-21021 GCA_037133315.1 Clostridia bacterium | reverse complement strand
CATTGCTATGACTAATACTACTGACATACTTCTTTTAAACATTTCATTTCCTCCTTTAAATTTTAATACTTATTATTAAAATATTTTAATAACAAACGTGCTTTCTTGACACTCAAATTGTAAAGTGGTTTAACTAGAAAAACATATTTTTTTTTTGGAAACAACCCATCTTGTCGACAACATTTCACAAACATGTCTTAAAAATTGCAATCTAGATTTCAATGTATTTTTTTAAATCTTCATACTTCTTTTCACCAATACCACTCACATTCATAATATCTTCTGTTTTTTGAAAACGATTCGACTTACGATATGAAATAATTTTATTTGCCGTGCTTTCGCCAACGCCAGGCAATTCCATCAACTGTGTGAGCGTTGCGGTGTTTAGGTTTACTTTGACCGGAGTACTTGATTCTAATTGTTCATCTGGTAGATTGTTAAAATCGATTCCTGTCGTAATGACTGGCGTTGAACTGTTGTTGTTCTTTCTCGGCACGAAAAGCATTAAGTTTTGATCAATTTTCCAAGCAAGATTAAAACGTTTGCTTGCGTTATGCGTGAGCCCCCCTGCGATTTTGATTGCCTCAAATACTATCGTTCCTGCCTGCATGGCATACACGCCCGGGCGCTTGACCTCGCCACAAATATAGGCCTTGATCATGTTTTGCGGTGTGACTTTTGGTGACTGTGTCATCTGCGGACTGGATACAAGTTGCATCGAGTTCGATTTCTCGTTCCCCACATTCTTCTGAAGCGCATTATATAAGGCAAATGAAAGAATGACTATTATAATTAACAGCGCAATCGTTATTTTTGAGATTTGAAGTTCTCTTCCTAATACTTTAATTGTCATTTCTATCACCCCTCTCCATTATAAAGTAACACACAATAATTGTAAACATTTTCCATCTATTTCTTGGTTGAATTTTCATGCAATTGTTTGTTATAATTGAAAACAATTTAAAGAAGACGAGGGATTGTAATATGATAAAGCGTTTCTTAGTTTCTGCAATCATAATCAGTATTGCTTTTCAGTTTTTATTCACCTCTCAGGCATTTGCCCAAGGACCTAATATTCCTTGTGACGCCTATATCCTTTTTGACCTCGATAATGGAAGAGTCTTAGCGGAAAAGGATGCTACTAAGAAAATCTATCCCGCTAGCACGACAAAGATCATGACGGCCATATTAGCTATGGAACGAAATCCGCTTGATAAACTCATGACCGCAAGTCGCGCTGCGGTTCTTGAAATAGGGATCGGTGGCCAAAACATCGGCATTCAAGAAGGGGAACAATTGTATTTTCGCGATCTATTGAATGCCACACTACTCAATAGCGCTAATGAAGGTGCCAATATCATCGCAGAAAATTCAGGTGTGACAAGACAAGAATTCATCGCATTAATGAATGCAAAAGCAAAGAAAATTGGTGCCACACATACACACTTTGTGAACACGCATGGTATGCCCGACCCAAATCATTACACAACGGCCCAAGATCTCGCAAAAATTGCGCGTTATGCAATGTTGCTCTCTCCGAAAAGCAAGATATTTCGAAGCATCGTGGCTCGACGTTCCTATACGCTCCCGCCAACAAACAAACACACGATCTGGTACGGACTCAAAGTGACAAATCAACTCCCAAGTTATCAGTCCGAATATTTCAAGAAGGTACTTGGAGTAAAAACTGGATATACCCGACTTTCAGGAAATAATTTCGTGGGTTGTGTAGAGAATTACGAAGGGAAGCGCATACTATCCGTCCTTGCTGGGGTTCGTTCGATTTCCAAAAATAGCAATCGTTTTTATTATACGCGGCAACTGATGGAATATGGGTATAAGACGAACTCCGTGCGCGTGATTTCTCCCAAAAACGAGTTTGCAGGTGTTTTGCAAGTGACAAATCAACCGGGCGGAATCAATCAAGTAAACCTGGTCGTTTCGAAAGAGGTCAAAGCATTTCTTCCTAATAATAAGAATCTCACACGCAAAGTCGTAAACGCCAAAACAAATCTTACGGCACCACTGCGAGCAGGAACCAAAGTTGCAACGTTAAAATACTATTTGGATGGACGTGAAATCGCTTCGGTTCCATTATTCACAGAGCGGGATGTGCCGCTCTCATACAATGCAGTGCGCAACAACATCATACTCGTTTTTTCAATTTTTATTGTATTCCTATTATTATTAGCGTTAATATTCAATCGAAGGAGAGAAGCAAAATGACAAACACGAGACCCCCAAGCCCGTTGGGCGTAATTGAGGAAATTCCAGAGTTCGACGATTTAAAGCAAATGATGCAGTTATGTGAGAAAAATTACGGGGCCGCACCAGCATTCAACTTGCTTGACAAACAAGGGACATACCACATAGTCACGTATAAAGAATTTGCAGCCCAGGTCAATCAGTTTGGCACTGCACTTCTTTCGCTCGGTTTAAAGGGTGAAAAAATCGCCATCATCGGTGAAAATCGATACGAATGGTGTGTCGCCTATCTCGCCGTGACGAATGGTACCGGCATCGTCGTTCCATTAGATAAGGAACTACCCGATTCTGAACTCGCAAATTTGTTAAACGTTTCGGAAGCGACTGCGATTGTCTATTCTGGCAAACTTGCTACCTCCATTGAAACTCTTGCGCCTTTCGTCCCGACACTCAAATACCTTATCAATATGGATCTCGAGGCGTCCACGGAAACCATCCATTCTTTTGATGCGCTCTGCAAACAAGGCGCACTTCTCATTTCAGAAGGCGTGCGTTCTTTTATCGATGCCAAAATTTCAAACGAAGTGATGAACATTCTTCTATTTACTTCTGGTACGACTGGACATGCGAAGGGCGTGATGCTCTCGCATAAGAACATCGCAACCGACATCAAAGCAGTACTCGCATGTCTCTATCTCGGCAGCGAGGATTCGATCCTTTCAATCCTTCCACTCCACCACACCTATGAATGTACGTGCGGTTTTTTGGTCATGATTTCGGTTGGCGCGAAAATATCCTTTTGTGAAGGAATCAAGCAGATCGCCAAAAATCTTAAAGAAACCCAGCCTTCCATTCTTATGTTAGTTCCGTTAATTGTGGAGAATATGTACAAGAAAATCTGGGACACGGCAAAAAAGACACGTGGCAAAGTGTTGAAGCTAAAGGTCGGCATGTTTGCAAGCAATGCCTTATTGAAAACAATTCGCAAAGATATTAGACGATCAATTTTTGCCCCAGTGCATGAAAGCATTGGCGGAAATCTGCGACTTGTCATCAGTGGCGCTGCTGCGCTTGATCCAAAGGTTGCCGAAGGATTCGAAACCATTGGTGTTACGGTACGACAGGGATATGGTCTCACAGAGTCCTCCCCCATTTTATCGGTCAATCAGATGGATCGTTTTCGCCATGCCTCGATTGGGCTACCTATGCCTGGGATCGAAATGAAAATCAATCATCCGGATGCACAAGGCATCGGTGAAATCATCGCGCGTGGCGATAATATCATGCTTGGCTATTACAATAACCCGGAAGCGACAGCGGCCGTCCTCAAAGATGGCTGGCTCTATACTGGGGATTTAGGTTATATGGATGCAGAAGGCTTTTATTACATCACTGGCCGCCAGAAAAATGTCATCGTCACCAAAAACGGCAAAAATATTTTCCCTGAAGAAGTAGAGTCCTATCTGGACAAAAGCCCGTTCATTGCAGAGAGTCTCGTTTACGGTGAAGAGACGCGGGATGCAAACGGAAAGCCGACCGGAGAGATAACCGTCAAGGCATCCGTATTCCCTGACCAGACCGTGCTTGAAGAACGTTTCGCTGGACAAACAATGTCAGAAGCAGAAATTCGAACGCTCATTAAAAATGAAATTAACCATGTCAATAAGATGATGCCGATGTATAAGCGCATTAGCGACTTCGATATCCGTACGACTGAGTTCGAAAAGACCACGACGCGGAAAATCAAACGTCACGGTGCCAACAAACCAGTATAAATCTCACTGAATTGTTCCACAATCAGATCGGGTTGCGCGGCAAGCAGGCGCGTCAGATCTCCTAATCCGAAAGTCACAGCGCAGGTTTTAACACCTGCGTTTTTTCCTGCAAAAATATCTGAATCCGAGTCCCCCACCATCAATGCTTGCGCAGGCGCCGTATTGGTCGCCGAGAGTACCAATTGAATTCCTTCAGGATCTGGTTTCATCGTAGCCAATGACTCGGGTCCTACAATCAAATCAAAATACTGCGTAATCTGCAGTTCATCGCAAATCTTTTTTGTGAGGAGTTCGGGTTTATTCGTGACGATGGCACAATGGATTTTCGCTTGCTTCAGTCGTTTGAGTGTCTCTACAACCCCATTGTACAATGCAGATGCATCGGCACAGTGTGCTAAATAATAGGCTAGATATGTGTCGTAAACGGTTTCCAAATCAAATGGTGTTTGTTCTGCAGCGGTGTTTTCCGCTTCCGCAAAACAAAGGCGCAAAAGTTTCTTCGCGCCCGTCCCTACGTATGCCACGATGGTTTCGTTTGGCAAACGCCGCCGATCATAAAGTTCTAAGGTGAAATTCACTGCGTTACAGATATCAATGCTGGAGTCAATGAGGACGCCGTCAAAATCAAAAATCACTGTTTGCATGCAATTAAGCCTTTCTCGTAATGGTTCCATCGGACCAAAGGCGCTCAAGACTGTAGTACTGGCGCTCTTCTTCATGGAAAACATGCACGACCACCGTGCCATAATCCAATAGAATCCAACGCGCAGTGGAAAAGCCTTCTCGATGTAATGGCTGAATGCCCTCCTTCGAAAGCACAAAGTCAACCTCTTCTGCCAACGATTTGATATGTGTTGTGGAGGTTCCACTGCAAATCACAAAGTAATCCGAAAGTATAGAAACTTTCGTCATATTAATCACATCAATATCATAGCCCTTCTTATCCGAAAGGGCCCCCGTAATTTTATCCGCTAATGCCTTTGCATCTTTTAAAGCTTTTGTTTCCTTCGCTGATTTCTTGTCTTCCAAAAAAGTCACTCTCCTGTCTCTATCTTTGTCTAGTTTACTCATCTTTCGGGCAAAAGTCAAAAGTTCATCGTTTTCCCATTAGATCATTGCGCGCACGCACCGTATCCAAGTTCAAGAATTTCCCCTGTTTGACGATGAGCCTGATGTTGAATTCTAACTGCTCATATAACACTTGATCAATATTGATTTTGGATAGTTCGATGTTCATTTTGGAATGATCAAGGCCTCGCGTTGGCTCAAATGAATCCGCCAAATAGATCACCTTATCGAGAAGGGTCATATCCGCGCGGCCCGTGGTATGGTAGCGAATGGCATTCAGAATTTCGATGTCGAACACTTGATAGTCGCGTTGTGCGACAAATACGCCAATGGCGGCATGTAAAATGGACGGCGTAAAAGCACCGACATCGTCTTCCAAGATGCCGTATGTTTCGCAGATCGTGCGCATTTCTTCGAGTGACGTGTGTTTTGCACAATCGTGTAAGAGGCCTGCGATTGCCGCCTTATAAACCTGCTCCTCTTTTTGGGGTTGCGTCATCCCTTCGCAACTGGTTTCAACAAGGCTTTGCATCAGTTCGATGGCCGTGATTGTGGTGCCAACGGAATGCCAAAATCGGTCGAGATCAACTGCCTTCTCAAGTAACGGCAGATAGTCTTTCACAATCGGGTAGGACTCCTTCAATTGTTGCAATTCCTTTATTAGCATCATTTCACCTGTCATTCCGAATTATTTGTATAAGTCATGTTTCATAATATAGTCGAACACTTCTTTTGGCAACTGCGTCGCTACCTCAGCCAACCTTTTTTCCTGAAAGCATAATCGAATTTCCGACGAAGAAATGTCCATTTGTGGGATGTCAACACAAGTGATTTTCACGTTGTGAACATCTTTCAAAAATTTGATTTCCGCATCAAACTTTGCGCGGTCAAACCCAGGTCTCATCATCGCAATAAACTGACAGAGTTGAAACACGCGTGCACAGTCTTTCCATTGCAGCAAGTCGAACACAACATCCGCACCAATGATGTAAAAGTATTCATCGCGCGTCGCACAAATCGGGTTAAAACTTTGTTGGATTTGCAACAGCTGGAGCGTGTGGACGGTGTAGGTGATGCCGGTGCGATCCAACTCGATGGTGGAGACATCCAATCCTTCTTGCCCGCGCATTGCAAGACGCAACATGGACAAACGATCTTTGACATTAGAGATTTCACGGTTCGTCTTATGTGGCGGAATGCTGGTGGGCATGAACCAGACTTCGTCTAAGTTGCATTGTGTGCGTACTGTTTGCGCAGCAACCAAATGTGCGTTGTGCACTGGGTCAAACGTACCACCTAATATGCCGATCTTCATCCATCACACCCCATTTCATTGCCGTACCACAGACAGCCATTATTTTATGCCAATGTCTTTGCGATAGTGTGCGTGATCAAAGTGAATTTTCCCAACCGCCGAATACGCCTTCTCGCGCGCGTCGTCGATGTCTTTCCCAACTGCCGTCACACCAAGTACGCGTCCACCCGCAGTTGACAGTTGACCGCTTGCAATTGGTACGGAATCGTCCTCCTCATTCGCGCTGCCGCAGCAACGACCACATCCGCCACCGCCACAGCCACTCTCGATTTCCACCTTAGTCCCTGCATGGAAGACGACAACGGACGGATCTTGTTCTGCATCATTGATGCCCGTGATGGCGTATCCTGTTGTATAAGACCCAGGATATCCACCTGATGCCATGACAACGCAGACCGCCTCCGTATCGCTCCATTTTAATTCCAGTTCGGAGAGGCGTTCGTCAATGATTGCTTCAAAAATCTCATAAAGATCGGATTCCAGTCTTGGTAGGACCACTTGTGTTTCGGGATCCCCGAAACGCGCATTGTATTCAAGCACCTTCGGTCCCTCATCCGTCAGCATCAATCCAAAGTAGAGCACCCCTTTGAACGGCCGCCCCTCTTGTTTCATCGCTTCCATGGTTGGCAGATAAATCTCTTCCATGCATTGCGCCGCAAGTGCTGGCGTATATAATCGGCTCGGCGAAAAGGTCCCCATGCCACCTGTGTTAGGACCGGCATCTTGATCAAACGCGCGCTTGTGATCCTGTGAACTTACCATCGGGACAACCACATGGCCATCGGTAAACGCCAAGATAGAAACCTCAGGGCCGACCATGAATTCTTCGATGACAACTTTTGTCCCATTCTCACCGAATTGTTTCTCATCCATCATACTGGTCACAGCATCGGCCGCTTCCTTGTAGTTCAGGGCAATCACAACGCCTTTGCCAAGAGCGAGTCCATCCGCCTTGACGACAATTGGATAGCGGGCCGTAGACAGATAAGCGCGCGCTGCGTCGCTCTCTTCAAACACTTCATACGCAGCACTTGCGATGCCGTACTGTTTCATCAGGTCCTTGGAAAACTGTTTGCTTGCTTCTAGAATTGCCGCATTCTTGCGTGGCCCAAACGCACGAATTCCTTGTGCTTCCATGGCATCCACCATGCCCGCCGCCAACGGATCATCCGGCGCCACGACGACAAGGTCGATTGTGTTTTGCTGCGCAAACGCAACCATCCCATCCAGGTCAGTCGCCTTGATTGGCACACACGTCGCGATGCCTGCAATGCCACCGTTGCCTGGTGCACAGAAAACCTCGCCAACCTGTGGACTCTGTAATAGTTTCCAGATAATTGCGTGTTCTCGACCGCCACCGCCAACGACTAATATTTTTTTCTTCTGATTCTTCATAGTAGGTGCACCACTCTTCCTTCAACTTGTAACTTGCCTGCACAAAATAAATCAATGGCCTGCGGCAAAATCTCCCATTCGGCCTCTTGCATCACGCGCAATTGGAGCGTTTCGGGCGTGTCCCCTTCCAACACGGGGACAGGTTTTTGCAAAATGATTGGGCCTTCATCGGCACCCTCGGTCACAAAATGCACGGTGGCACCCGTCACCTTCACCCCATATGCAAGCGCTGCCTCGTGCGGTTTCAAACCATAATAGCCTTTGCCACAAAAGGAGGGAATTAATGCTGGATGGACATTGATGATTTTATTTGGGTAGTGTTTTATGAATGCAACACTTAGGATGGACATAAACCCCGCCAAAACAATAAAATCAACCTGGAATGCGTCCAGTGTGTTGCGCAGTGCCTGATCAAAGTCTGATTCAAATTCACTTTTTGATACGACCGCGGTTGGAATCCCTGCAAGCGTAGCACGCTCCAGTGCTTTCACACCCGCTTTACTTGAGACTACAACTGCAATCTCGCAATTTCGAATTTGACCTGCTTTGAGTTTGTCTAGAATGGCTTGTAAATTCGTGCCACCACCCGAGACAAGCACGCCCATTCTTAGCATAATGTAACTCCTTGCCCCGCTTCAACGGATCCAATCACATAAGCGGATTCGCCTAGTGTGTTGAATAATGCGACTGCCTTTTCCACCTGTTCTGGCGATACAATCACAACCATGCCGATACCCATGTTAAAAGTATTAAATGCAGCAAGATCATCCAGACCACCCAACTGTTTTAAAAGGTCAAAAATCGGCAGAATCGGCCAATTCCCTTTTTGAATGGTCACGCCGAGTCCATCAGGAATAATGCGTGGGATGTTTTCAATGAACCCACCTCCCGTGATGTGTGAAATTCCTTTGATTTCAACCTGTGCTTTCGCCTCAAGTATGGATTTGACATAAATTTTTGTCGGTGTCAGGAGTTCCTCCCCGAGTGTCTTGCCAAGGGAATCAATATACTGAGACAACTTCTCCTGGGTAGGATTAATGAGTTTACGCACAAGAGAAAACCCATTGCTATGTAGGCCCGAAGAAGCAAGTCCAATGAGCACATCCCCTGCGACAATTTTCTTTCCATCGATGATTTCTTTTTTATCTACGATGCCAACCGAAAACCCTGCCAAATCGTATTCGCCATCCATATAAATGCCAGGCATCTCGGCCGTCTCACCGCCAACCAGCGCACAGCCCGCCATCACACACCCGTCCGAAACCCCTTTGACGATGGTTGCGACATGCTTCGGAATGTTTTTCCACACCGCAACATAATCAAGGAAGAATAGCGGTTCTGCTCCACTACAAACGATGTCGTTCACACACATGGCAACACAATCAATGCCGATGGTATCATGCCGATTCATGCCAAATGCTATTTTTAATTTCGTGCCAACTCCATCGGTACCGGATACCAGAATCGGTTCTTCATATTTATATTTAGCAAGAGAAAATAACCCGCCAAATCCACCTAAGTCAGAAACGACCTCAGGTCGAAACGTGCGCTTCACGTCATCCTTCATCAATTTTACAGATTCATAACCGGCTTCCACGTCCACGCCCGCATCCTTATACGAAATCATATTAAATCCTCCTTAGTCTTGTACTTTTGCGACCTCGCAAAACGCTTGTTTCTTATGTCGTTCACTCAGTTCAGTCGGGTATTCCCCATTGAGACAAGCGGTGCAAAATTCAAGTTTTGATTCCTTTGGCGTCGCGCGCAGTCCCTCCACACTCAAGTAACCAAGCGAATCCGCACCGATGATTTCCCTAATTTCCTCCACCGAGTTGCTTGCTGCAATCAATTCTTCGCGTCTGGAAATATCAACCCCATAAAAGCATGGGTGCAGTAGCGGTGGGGAGCTGACACGCATATGTACTTCAACCGCTCCAGCCTTTTTCAGCATTTCTATAATCTTAATAATGGTCGTGCCACGCACAATGGAATCATCCACCATGACCACACGTTTTCCAGAAACAACGGCCTTCATGGCGTTGAATTTTAATTTGACACTGCTCTCGCGTTTCCCTTGTCCAGGTTGAATGAACGTACGCGCCACATAGCGATTTTTCAACAACCCATGTCCATAATGAATCCCGAGTTGGTCTGCAAAGCCCATTGCAGCGGCAAGCCCTGAATCCGGCACACCCATGACCACATCCGCATCCACCGGGTGCTCAATGGCAAGGCGTTTCCCCGCCTCACGACGCGACTCATACACACTTGCCCCGTCGATGATGCTGTCTGGTCGTGCAAAATAGACGTGTTCGAAAATACAAAGCCGTGCTTTTTTAGGAATATCATCAATAAAGAAGGAATCGACTCCGCTTTTGTTGATGACGATGATTTCACCAGGTTCGATATCTCTCACAAACTCTGCATCGACAGCATCCAGTGCACAACTTTCTGATGCAAGCACATAGGAATTGTCAAGTTTCCCAAGACAGAGTGGACGAATCCCAAGTGGGTCACGCACCCCAATCAAATTATTCGTCGTCAAGAGCACAAGCGAATACGAACCAATTAGGTCTTTCGCAGTACTCTTGATTGCCTCGATGACATTTTCACTTTTCAAGCGATGCCTTGAAATCAACGACAAAATGACTTCGGTATCGGATGTGGTCTGAAACAGGCTCCCTTGATCCTCAAGCCCATCACGGATTTGTCTTGCATTTGTGACGTTACCATTGTGTGCGAGCGCAATCTGACCATTCCGGTATTTGACGACCATGGGTTGCGCATTTTCTTTCAGGCTATCTCCTGTGGTCGAATAGCGCACGTGTCCAATTGCAGACTGTCCTTGTAAGATGCTTAAAATCGAAGTATCAAACACCTCGCTGACCAGTCCCATATTTTTATAAGAACCAATCATTCCAGCATTGTTGACCGCAATCCCGGCACTTTCCTGCCCTCTGTGCTGTAATGCAAATAAGGCATTATACGCGAGCCCGGAAACATCATGTCCATCGAAACTGTAAACTCCAAAGACACCACATTCCTCTTTCAATTTGTCTTGTCTTACGTCTAACATTTGGTCTAACATTTGGTCTAACACGTGCTCTTGCATGGTCCCACCCCTGGTTTCGGTCGTTAAAACGACTTTAATTGCCTTTGCAGTTCCTCGTTTTTCGCAACCACTTTTTCCGCCATCTTTTTCTTGTAGTCGTGAAATCTCTCACTCAAATTTGCATCTCCCACAGCAAGAATTTGCACGGCCAATAAAGCAGCATTTTCCGCGCCGTCGATTGCAACCGTTGCCACAGGAATGCCTGCTGGCATTTGCACGATAGCAAGTAACGCATCCATCCCATCCAATGCGGAGGATCTGATTGGAATGCCGATCACTGGCAAAATTGTAAACGCTGCCAAGACCCCTGGTAAATGTGCCGCTTTACCCGCTGCTGCAATAATGACACCAAAGCCGTTCGCTTCTGCCGTCTTTGCAAATTCTGCCGCGCGCTCTGGTGTGCGATGTGCAGAGCAAACCTCTACATGCACCTCAATCCCAAAATTCTTCAGCTCATCAAGACATCCCTTTAGTTTTGGAAAGTCTGAATCACTCCCCATAATTAACGCTACTTTTTTATTCGCCATAGTGATTTCCTCCTAATGATTATTCCCACTCAATCGTGGATGGTGGCTTGCTCGTGATATCATACACAATGCGATTGATATTGCGTACTTCGTTGACGATGCGATTCGAAATGGTCTCCAGCAAATCATACGGAATTCTGCTCCACGTCGCAGTCATAAAGTCTGTCGTCTCGACCGCGCGCAACGCCAGCGTGAAATCATAGGTGCGTTCATCTCCCATGACACCGACACTCCGCATATTCGTCAAGACCGCGAAATATTGATTCAATTGCCTGTCCAAGCCCGCTTTCGCAACTTCTTCCCGGAAGATATGGTCCGCATCTCGCAAAAGATCCAATTTCTCCTTGGTAATGTCACCGATGATGCGAATGGCAAGCCCTGGTCCTGGAAACGGTTGTCTCCAAACCAAATGCTCTGGTATCCCAAGTTCCAGTCCCGAGCGCCGCACCTCATCCTTAAATAGATTGCGCAACGGCTCGATAATCTCTTTAAAATCCACATGCTCTGGCAATCCGCCAACATTATGATGGCTCTTTATGACGGCTGCATCTCCGGCACCGCTTTCAATGACATCGGGGTAAATCGTCCCTTGGACCAAAAAGTCAACCGTGCCGATTTTTTTCGCTTCCGCTTCAAACACACGAATAAATTCTTCCCCAATGATTTTTCTTTTTGTCTCGGGATCATCAATGCCTGCGAGTTTTTCTAGAAAACGTTCTTCACAATTAACGCGGATGAGGTTAAGGTCAAATTGATTTTTAAAGACCTCCTCCACTTGGTCGCCTTCGTGTTTGCGTAGCAAACCATGGTCGACAAAAATACAAGTCAATTGCTTGCCGACCGCCTTGTGAATCATCATCGCTGCAACCGAAGAATCTACCCCGCCGGATAGCGCACAGAGCACTTTTTTATCGCCAATCTTTTCCTTCAACGCTTTGATGGAGTCATCGACAAATGAAGAAATCTGCCAGTCGCCCGCACATTCACATACTTGATATAAAAAATTCTGTAGAATCTGTGTGCCTTGTGGTGTGTGTACGACCTCTGGATGAAACTGCACCGCATATAACTTGCGTGCAGGATTTTGCATCGCTGCGGTTGGGCAGCTCGAGGTACGTGCGATTTTCGTAAAGCCTTCCGGCATCCGATCCACATGATAGGTATGACTCATCCAACAAGTACTCTCCGCAGTGAGTCCAGAAAACATGTCCCCCACTGAATCAAACAGGATATCAATTCTGCCATACTCTCTTTGCTGGGCTTGTGTGACCCCACCACCAAGTGCAACGGCCATCAACTGCATCCCATAGCAAATACCGAGGATTGGTATCCCGAGGTTGAAAATCTCCATATCACAAAACGGAGCCCCGTCATCTAACACAGATGCAGGACCTCCCGTGAAAATAATCCCTTTTGGATTGAGTTGTTTCAGTTTTTCAATAGAAATATTGTACGGTCGAACTTCGCAATAGACATGCGCCTCGCGTACTCTTCTTGCGATTAATTGGTTGTATTGGCCCCCGAAATCGAGCACCAGCACCAGTTCATTTTTCATCATATGTTCCTCCGAACCGGTAGTTTCCGTTATTTGTGTCAACCCGCCGTCCCCAAAACAACTTTATCATTGGAACGACATATAAATTTTACACCAAATAAGAAAGATAATCAATTCATTATCAATAACCGATTTGAGAAAAAGTGTCGCCTTGCGTTGCGCCTTGTGCAAGCATCTCGGCTTCGATCTGATCGCGCACTTTCCACCAACTCGTATTCCAGTTACAAAAAAGCGCCTTGCCTTCTGGCGCGCGACCGAGGAGGCGTTGCACCGTGATTTCAGGCGAGAGGTGTCGAAGAAACGCGATTTCCCGTGCGATGAACGCTTCCATTGTAATCATTTCAAACGCACCCGCAAGATACAATTCCGCAAGCTTGGTGTTTTCTAGTATGAAGAGGGAGTGTAATTTGACCTGCTCGACGTGCAATTCAGACAAAAGCCTTGCTCCTGCGATGACATCTGCCATCTCATCAAACGGCAAGCCCAGTATCATGTGCGCACAAACGGCGAGACCATGGGCGTGGATGCGTTGTACCGCGTCGACAAATGCCGCAACCCCGTGACCGCGATTCAAAATTATGAGCGCGTCTTCGTTGACCGTCTGCAGACCAAGTTCTAAGACGATGTCAACCCCGCTTTCTTCTTGGCATGTTTGCAAGAGTCGTAGCACATCATCGCCCACACAATCTGGTCTCGTCGCAATATAAACCGCCACAACCCCTGTCGCGATGGCCTCCTGAACCATTTGACCCAAATCTTCCAGAGATCGATAGGTTCCAGACCAGTTTTGAAAATACGCAATAAAATGCTTTGCCCCGTATTTACGACGGACCAACGCGGTCGTGACTGTAATTTGTTCTTGTATACTCGTTTCAGCAGGGAGCGCCTCAAACCCAGCGCTGTCTTCGCCACAAAACACACACCCCGCGGTCCCCAGTGTGCCGTCTTTGTTTGGGCAGGTGCCCGGTACGTTAAGCGGAAGCTTATAGGTCTTGCCGCCGTATTTCTTCGTCAAATAATCCGAAAATCGATTATACATTTTCTAAATCCAATCGCGCTTGTTCTGCGACGACTTCATACACGGTCCGAAGCGGGAGATTCAGGCTTTTCGCCAAAGTCTTACAGTCCTCGTATTCCGGTGCAATTTTCACGTCTCGTGAAACATTGTACTGCGTGACTTTGGCACGCGCCGTCCCAAGTTGCGTGGCAACCGAGACTTGCGTCCGGTCCAGAATGAATCGCTCACAGCCATACGTGCGAACCCCGATGGAACCCGTTTCGGCGAAAATAATGTCTGCCAATTTCTCTTCGTCGCCCTCCGCACAAATGACCCCAAGCAAAGTGCCTGCGCGGTTTTTCTTCATTTGAATGGGAATCTGGTAGGCATCAAGTGCACCCGCCTCCAATAATTTCTCAACTGTGTACCCCAGAATTTCAGGGGTCGTATTATCAATATTCGTCTCAATTACGACGACCTTATCTTTGATGGCACGCGTGCCCGTTTCCCCCACCACAGCGCGGAGCGCATTGAACTTTCCAGTGTCGCGTTTGCCAAGTCCGTAGCCGACTGCTTCAATCTCGATGTTTGGCATTTTGCCAAACGCTTGTGCAATGCTCTTAATGATGGCCATCCCAGTTGGGGTGATGAGTTCGGTATTGACATCCTCAATGACCAACGGAATGCCGGAATCCTTCAACATCGCCATCACCGCTGGCACAGGCACAGGCATCACGCCATGGGCGCAAACTATGGACCCCTGTCCGTCATGGAGCGCCGAAGCATAAATCCCGTCGACCGCTAGGAGTTCCAAGCAAATTGCCGTCGCGATAATATCTACAATCGAATCCACCGCGCCGACTTCGTGAAAGTGCACTTCCTCCAACGACTTTCCGTGTACACTCGCCTCCGCGACTGCGACTTCGCGAAAAATCTTCTTGCTCAGGTTCTTCACATAAGGGCTCAATGCGCTGTTTGCAATGAGTGTTTCGATATCGAATAGATTTCTATGATCATGGGATTCGTGTGCAGTATGGGCTTGTGCATGCACATGCGTATGCGCCTCATGGTCATGCGCGTGGTCGTGGCCATGGTCGTGGGTATGGTCGTGGTCGTGGTCGTGGTCGTGGTCATGCGCGTGGTCATCCTGCAGGATCACATTGAAATCCGTGCCCATGATGCCGCACTTTAATTTCTTTTTGATTTCGATGCGGTAGCCAGCCAACTCGAGTTTGGCGAGTTCGGCTGTAAATCGCGCTTCGTCAATTCCCAAATCCAAAAGCGCTGCCACTGACATGTCGCCACTAATTCCAGAAAAACAGTCCAAATACAAAATTCTCATGATCGTACCTCCATTTTTATAACCGGTTAATAGTGGCAGCCAAATATCCAGCGCCAAATCCATTGTCAATATTGACGACACCAATGCCGCTCGCGCAACTGTTGAGCATGGTCAGCAAAGCGGCAATGCCTCCAAAGCTGGCGCCATAGCCCACGCTGGTCGGCACGGCAACGACTGGCTTGTCAACGAGTCCACCGACCACACTTGCGAGGGCGCCTTCCATCCCCGCTACTACAATCACGACGTTGGCACGCATCAGTTCATCGGTATTCGAAAGCAGTCGATGAATGCCCGCAACGCCGACATCATAAATCCGATGCACGTTGTTACCCAATATTTCTGCAGTAACCGCTGCTTCCTCTGCAACAGGCATATCAGAGGTGCCTGCAGACACGACCGCGATGTATTTTTCAGCCTTGCCCGTTTGATCCGCGTCGCCCTCTGCAGGTGCGCCCTTCACGTAGACAATCCGCGCCATTTCACTATACACGGCGTCGGGCGCAATCAACTGGACCGCTTCGAACACGGCGCGGGTCGCGCGCGTCGCCATCACGTTTGCATTGCGCACCATGAGCTTTTGAAAGATGGCCGCCACTTGCTCCACCGTTTTCCCTTGGGAAAAAATCACTTCCGGGTAGCCGTTACGAATTTCTCGATGATGGTCTAACTTCGCATAGCCGAGATCTTCAAACGGCAGTTTTTTTAGTTCAAACAAAGCCTCGTCTACTGACTTTTCGCCCGCTTTAACGCTGTGTAACATCTCTAGTATTTGCTTTTCGTTCATCTCAATCATCTCCTTCCGGCATCGCTTTTGCGACAAAATCGCCTTCCTCTAATAAAGCAACCAGTTTCAAATATTTACTCTTTGAAAGTTTTTTATCTGAAATGCCCGCGGCGGCTGCGTAAAGTCCGAGAATGCGGTATCCATCGCTGAGCCAAGGAATCCTCTCGTTGATTGCAGCCAAATGCGACTGCACGGTTCCAATGTCGCCGCGCACGATGGGCCCAGTCAAGGCATTGCTTGGCCCCATGGTTAAGGAGTTTTCCAGACTCGCATAAATCAGTGGCAACGCGTGCGTCATGGCATCCTTTGGCGGAATGCCAATTTCATTGAAGACCGCACACGCCAAATCAATCAGAACCGTCATATAGTTGGACAAAATGCACGCACCCACATGGTACAATGGCTTATCTTCGGGCGAATTCAGAAAAATCAGGTTGGTTTCGATTGCATCGGTAAGTTCCATGGCGAGAGTCACGCAGTGCGGGTCCCCTTCCACACAAAACGAAATGCCTTCCAGTTCCTCTGGCATCATCTCCCGATCGGCAAACGTCATCAGTGGATGCAAGGATCCCACGTCTGCCCCAAGATCACGCAGTGGTGCAAGGACGTCTGAAGATTTCGCCCCACTGCAATGAAAAAATGCCTTCCCGTGAAGCGGAAATCCGCTCCGACGACTATATTTCGCAGCGATTTTCTTTGCCACCGCTTCAATGGCATCGTCGTTGACGGTAATTAATATCACGCCCGCTTGGTCCACGGTCGTCTTGAGATCGTTCGGGAAGATGCCTTCCACTTCCTTCGCCAACCAAGCAGCAGATTCCGCAGTACGGCTATACACGCCAGAAATCTCCATGCCTGCCTCTTTGATCGCCCGAGCCAACGTACATCCTACTTTTCCTGCCCCAATGATTCCTATATTCATAGATCCACCTCTGCGTCGTCCGCTTTGCGCCCAGATAAAAATGCATTGATAAACACGTCCAGGTCCCCGTTCATGACGGCGTCCAGGTCGCCCACTTTGACCCCGGTACGATGATCGTTGACCATCGTATACGGACAAAAGACATAAGAACGAATCTGGCTTCCCCACGCAATATCCAACTGAACCCCTTTCAAATCTTCGATCTTTTCCTTGTGTTCTTGCTCTTTTAGAACCATCAACTTAGCGTAAAGCATTTTCATAGCGTAATCTTTATTCTGGTGTTGCGAACGCTGCGTTTGGCAGGTTACCACGACGTTCGTCGGGATATGCGTGATGCGAATCGCCGAAGATGTCTTATTGATGTGTTGGCCGCCCGCCCCACTCGCTCTGTAGGTGTCAACCCTCAGATCGTCCGGGTTGATTTTGATTTCAAAATTCTCGTCCATTTCCGGCATGACATCCAGTGACGCAAATGAGGTATGGCGCCGACCTGAGGAATCAAACGGAGAAATCCGCACCAACCGGTGCACCCCTTTTTCTGCTTTCAAGTAACCGTATGCATTGACGCCCGATACTTCAAAGGTCACGCTCTTGATTCCCGCTTCTTCACCATCGAGGTAATCGAGTGTTTTCAGTTCAAATCCCTTGTCCTCGCACCAGCGAGTATACATTCGAAACAACATCTCTACCCAGTCCTGCGCCTCCGTGCCTCCCGCGCCAGCGTGCAGCGTCAATATTGCATTGTTCTTGTCATATTCCCCGGTCAGAAGCGTCTCCAGCATCAATTTGTCATAATTCGCTTTGAGCTCTGCAAAGCCGTCTTTGATCTCCGTCAAAACTGACGCGTCATCCTCTTCCATCCCCATTTCTACTAGGGTCATGAGATCTTCACAAAGCTGTGTCTGCTTTTCAAAACGCTCCACCTTCATCTTCAATTCTTTTGTGCGCTGCAATACCTTTTGAGAATTTTCAAGATCGCCCCAAAACGCAGGATCCCCTGCTTTGGACTCCAGTTCCTCAATATCCAGCATCGTGCGCGGGATGTTCAATGAAACGCCCAATTCCTGTATCTGCACAGAAAGTGCCGCCAAATCAATCTTATACTGTTCTAATTCAATCACTCATTTGTCCTCATTTCAATGTATCGGTAAATGCCTTAATTCTCTTGCAAGCCTCGATGATATTTTCGTAAGAAGTCGCATACGTCGCACGTGCAAAGCCGCGCCCCGATTCTCCAAAGGCTTCTCCCGGCACCATTAGAACTTTGTGCTCTAGCAGAAGTCTGTCGCAAAATTCTTCCGAGGACAGTCCCGTTCCGGAAACGTTAGCAAACACATAAAATGCGCCAAGGGGCTCGAAACACGTCAGCCCCGCTTTACGAAAACCATCCACCATCAAACGGCGTCTTCTATTGTATTCACGCACCATCTTGTCGACATCTTTTTGCCCGTTGTGCATCGCCTCAATTGCTGCTTTTTGAGCAATGGTCGGAGAACACATCAATGCATACTGATGAATCTTTTTCATTGCATCCATCAAGACACGCGGTGCGCAGACATAGCCAATTCTCCAGCCAGTCATCGCAAACGCCTTGCTAAAGCCACTCACCATGATTGTCTTCTCTCGCATTCCTGAGAAGGATGTGATCGAAGCGTGTTCTCCTGCATAAGTCAG
Organism: Clostridia bacterium; assembly: GCA_037133315.1. GTDB lineage: Bacteria > Bacillota > Clostridia > JBAXOJ01 > JBAXOJ01 > JBAXOJ01. Next base: position 2,350 of record JBAXOJ010000021.1, on the reverse strand, counting down.
TTCTGCATAGATTTCATCTGAAATCACGATAATATCCTTATCTTTCAGAAATTTCGCAATCGGCGCCAGTTCCTCGCGCGTCATGATTGCACCCGTTGGATTATTCGGGAAGCCAAGAATCAACACCTTCGAACGCGGCGTGATCGCAGCTTCAAGTTCTTCGACCGTCAACTTAAACGAATTTTTTTCCTGCAACGCAATCGGCACAGGCGTCGCGCCTGTCATCAACGTGCATCCGGTATAGGCGACGAAACTTGGCTCTGGGATAATGACCTCATCCCCCGGCCCCACCAAGGTTCTTAGTGCAATGTCAATGGCCTCGCTTCCACCAACTGTAACGAGGATCTCTTCCGCTGCGTCATAGTTCATGTCAAAACGTCTTTCCAAATAGTCCGCAATCGCCTTCCGCAACTCAATAAAACCTGCGTTTGACGAATAGGAAGTTTGTCCTTTTTCCAACGAAAAAATGCCCGCTTCGCAGATGTTCCAAGGCGTCACAAAGTCAGGCTCGCCGACCCCAAGTGAAATGACATCCTGCATTTCGTTAATCATATCGAAATATTTGCGAATCCCCGAAGGCGGTAAGTTTTTGATGCTAGGAAGAATATAATCTTCAATTTCTCTCATAAAAAGATTGCCTCCTTCGCTTCAGGGGAACGTTTTTCGAAAACCATTCCCTTGTCCTTATATTTTTTCAGCACAAAGTGGGTACTCGTGCTCAGTACGCTTTCGAGTGGCGCAAGCTTTTCAGCGACAAACAGCGCAACCTCTTTCATGGTCTTTCCTTCAATTACGACGGTCAAATCAAAGCCGCCTGACATCAAATAACAATCGCGCACCTCTTCGAAACGGTAGATCCGCTCCGCGACTTTATCGAACCCTTCGCCTCTTTGAGGGGTTACTTTGACTTCGATTAATGCGGTGACCAATTCCTTATCGGTCATTTCCCAATTAATTGTGGTATTGTAGCCAAGAATGACCCCTTCCGCCTCATATTTTGCAATCGCTGCCAACACGTCCTCTTCTGGCATCGCGGCCATGACAGCCACCTGTGCCGTCGTCAATTTACTGTTGGTCTCTAAAATTTCTAAAATCTCATTCATTCTTGGTCACCCTCCTTAAAAAATGAGCCTCTTCAAATAGTAAGAAGAGGCTTGATTTGCACATCAAATTTCAGCATTTCAAAACCCGGCATCGTGTGAGTCGTCACAGTTCTCCGGCGGCTTGGTTGATTTCACGTTCGTACTTTTTCAAAACAGTCACAAAGCTCGATTTCATTTCAAGCATTTCGCGTTTGACATCCTCCAATTTTTCTCTTTCCTTCTGGATTTGTACTTCCAGTGCTTTTCTTTCTTCTTCAGCCTTGGCGATTGCTAATTCTGCCTGTCTTTCAGCCTTTGCATTCGCCTCATAAATCATGTTTTCAGCCTTTTCAGAAGCCAACACAAGCGCCATGGTCACACGATCTTTTTCGATTTTGAGTGTGCGTTCCATTTCCTCAACTTCTAATGCTTTGCCAGCAACTTGGTTAAACTGCTCTTGCAGTTGTTCAATTTCGGCATCCTTTTCAGAAATAATCTCCGTAATCGTACTTCTTTCACTATCAAAGTCAGCAATCTGTTGCTTGAGTGACTCGATCTCTGCCTTCAATGCCTCCATTTGCGAAGTCAAAGTTTGTACTTCCGCTTCCGATTTTTCTAAGAGTCCCTTAGATATTTCATTTTGTTGTTTCAATTCAAATAATTCGTTGGTCTGCAAACTCGTACTCACTTCAGTCGTCTGCAACGCATCGATTTGTGCCTTGAGCGCGTCAATTTCTGCATCTTTTTCGGAAACAAGCGCTTCGACTTCTTGCTGAATGCGTTCGAGTTCTGCATCATCATAACTAGCAGTCATTGGTGGTGCAGCGATGACTGGAGTTGGTTCAGGCTCGACCGAAGTCGTCGCTTGCGCACCAGATTCATAGTCTGCTTTCATTTGGGCAATTTCCGCATTCTTTTCAGCCTCAAACGCCTGCAGTTGCACTCTCATCTGCTCAATTTCAGCATCAATCTCCGCATTTTTCTTTGCCTCAATTGTGCTCATTTCTTGCTTGAGCGTCGCAATCTGAGCATCTTTATCCTGCTCAAGTTGCACCAATTCCTTCTTGAGGCGTTCTATTTCTGCATCTTTTTCCTGCATTGCAGATTCTGAAAAGTTTGCCATTTTTTCTTTCATCTCGGCAAGTTCTTTGTCTTTTTTTTCTAGTCGCGTATTACATTGATTAATCACGATTTCAACATATGTGTCGACATCCGATTTTTTATACCCCATCATTGACGATCCAAAACGTTTTTCTTCAGACATTTTC
>JBAXOJ010000020.1:0-21559 GCA_037133315.1 Clostridia bacterium | reverse complement strand
AATTCATGGAAGAAGAAGGCATATTAAAAGGCATTAAAATGGCGCAAGTGTTTGACATTGACGCGATTGTTGTGATTGGCGGAGATGGTTCGTACCGCGGGGCAAAAGAGATGTCTCAACTGGGAATGCCTGTGATTGGGTTGCCGGGTACCATCGATAATGATATCGCGTGCACGGAGTATACCATTGGATATGATACCGCGATGAATACGGCGTTAGGGGCCTTAGACAAGATCAAAGACACGGCGTCCTCTCATGATCGGTGCAGTGTGTTTGAGGTCATGGGACGTAGGGCAGGGTATATCGCTTTAAACGTTGCGATTGCAGGGGGTGCGGAAGTGGCACTTCTTCCTGAAAAGCCATATGATATGAATAAAGATGTGATTAAACCAATCATTGCTGCAAAAAATCGGGGCAAGAGCCATTTCGTTGTCATTGTCGCGGAAGGTGTTGGCGGTGCGATGGAAATTGCGAGCAAAATCGAAGAAAAGACTGGAATTGAATCCAGAGCCACCATTCTAGGACATGTTCAACGTGGAGGCAGTCCATCGGTCGTTGATCGTGTTGTCGCAAGCAAAATGGGGACGCGTGCCGTTGAGTTATTAAAAGAAGGAAAAATCAATCGCATCGTCGGCATGAAAAGCAACAAAATTGTGGATTTCGACATAGAAGAAGCCTTAAACATGGAGAAATCAATTGATGAATACGAGTACGATCTAGTCAGAGTACTTTCCATGTAAGCCAATCTACTTAGGGGGATCGTCATTTGAACATAGCCAATATCTTGACCTTGATACGATTGTTGCTAGTACCTGTGTTTGCCGTGTTTTTTTTGAATGGGCAATATCTAGTAGCAATTATCATATTCGTCATTTGTGGGATAACTGATTTTGTGGATGGCTTCATTGCCAGAAAATATGACATGGTGACGGAATTCGGGAAGCTCATGGACCCGCTCGCAGATAAGATTTTGCAGATTACAGCGCTTGCGCTCCTGACCTTCATGCTGCAAGTGAATATCATCATCGTGATTGTGTTTGGCATCAAGGAAGCGGCTATGCTGATTGGATCCACGTTCCTTTATAAAAGAAAAGTCGTCGTGTTTTCAAACTGGTATGGCAAATTGGCGACCGTCATTCTGTTTGTTGCGATTTTCGGCAAAATGTTTGTGGAGTGGTACGCCAAGCAAAATGTCGACCAACAATATGTCAGCACCTTTTCAACCGTTGCGGATATAGCGATCTGGGTGGCGCTTGTGGCGACGTTACTTGCGTTTGTGGGTTACATCTGCCAGTTCTTAGTCATGCTCAAGAGTTCCAAAAAAGTATAGGAGATTGTATGTTCGGATATGTGATGCCTAATCGAGGCGAATTAAAGATCAAAAACTGGAATTTATATCAGGCATTCTATTGCGGCGTGTGCCGATCGCTTGGCAAACGATACGGGCAGAAGGCGCGTTTGTTGTTGAATTATGATACAACATTTTTGGCGATTTTACTCGCGGGCATCAAGTCGCGCTACACCTTGAAATCGGGTCGCTGTCTCGTCAAGATGAAAAAGCAGCTCTTTGCGCACGGTGAATCCATCGATTTGGCCGCGGATATCAATGTCTTGCTGGCGCATTTTAAGAGTGTGGACGACTGGCAGGATGAAAAATCAGTCAAAGGGCTCGTAGGCAAGACAATCTATGGCCGTTCGGCAAGGCTTGCGTCCGCAAAACACAAAGAAATCGCCAAAGCGATTTCTGAAATGGCGAAGGGCGTTGCGTTAGTCGAGTCGACAAACAACCAGTCCCCTGATGTGGCAGCCATTCCGTTTAAGGAAATGATGCGCGCAATGGCACTTTATGTGATGCAAGGAGATCCGCAAGAAGCTTTGGTTGCGGAGTTCTGTACAATTCTTGGGAAGTGGATTTTTATCATTGACTCGCTGGATGATTTGGAAGATGACATGAAAAAAAAGCAGTATAATCCGAACAAAACAAAGGCGGAACAGTATTCGGTTGAGCAAGTGTTTGATGATGCGCATCAGGCGATGATCTTGTATATGCAGGACTTGGCAAATGTTTTTGACAAATTGGTATTTCAAGATGAGCAATTGTCTGCTATTATAGAGAATGTGGTTTATGCGGGATTGCTCGAAAAGACCGAAAAGGTATTGAAAAAAAGGAGCTGTGAACGTTGTGGCAGTAAATGATCCGTACGTGGTGCTTGGCGTAAAACGTGGCGCGAGTGCTGAAGAAATCAAAAAAGCATATAGAGATTTAGTGAAACAATATCATCCTGATAAATTCCAGGACAATCCATTGTCTGGTCTTGCACATGAAAAATTGCAAGAAATCAATGAAGCATATGAGATGCTCAATAGTGGAAATGGGGGCTCGAATGGCTCTACGGGAGCGGCTTATACGCAGGAAAATCAGGGGGCGTTTTCGCAAATTCGTTCGGCGATTAATCAGGGAAACATCGTGTTGGCGGAAGATTTGTTGCGTCGCATGAACGGCAGACCAGCGGAGTGGTACTTCTTAATGGGTGTCATTGCGGCAAAACGCGGTGACTATTCCGAAGCGATGAACAACGCGCGGCAGGCTTGTACGATGGAACCGAATAATATGGAATACCGCCAATTTTTGAACTCATTTTCAAACCAGGCACAAGGCTTTCAGGGCAATGCCTACAATAGAGGATATGGACGACAGGGTGGCAACGACATGTGTGATTGTTGCTGTAAACTGTGGTGCGCGGATACCTTGTGCGAGTGCTGTGGTGGGGATCTTTGCTCTTGTTGCTAAGGAGTCTTTCTTATGTCGCAAAACAATAATACGAGAAAATTAACTTTGGCAGGCATCCTGCTTGCCATTGCAACCATCTGTTGTTATCTTGCCACCTGGTTTCCAACCAGTAAAATGGCATTGATTGCAGTGGCTTCTTTTGTTTCCGGGGTCATTATTCTGGAAACAGGGCTACGCCTTGGTGCTGCCTTCACACTTGCTTCCGTTGCAACGGCGTTTCTGGTGATGATGGGGCAACCGATTTTTATCATTTATGCCACGCTGTTCGCACCGTATGGATTGGTGCGCGCCATCATCGAGAAGAATAAGAATAAGTATCTGCAAATCATTTTGAAACTCATCTATTTCAATATTGTGTTTTTCCTGTTCTTGAACCTGTTTGAAACCATTGTGTTTAATTTTGATGCCATCAAGAAATTAATTGGAATGAACGATATTGATCTTTTGCTTTTTATCGGGGGAAGTGTGGTATTCTTAATTTATGATTATGCGTTTACCTTGGCAATGCGTTTTTATAAAGAGAGAATTGCCAAGTTCGTGAATAAGGGGGAAGAGAAATGAGAATTTTAATCGAGAACGTGGACATCATCACTGCTGATTTGGAGAATCCAATCATTGAGAATGGGATGATTTATATCGAGGATGACCGCATCCGGTTTGTGTGTCAAGAGATGCCTTATCAACTTCCTGTAGACAGGTTGATTGATGGACGCGGCAAGGTTGCAATGCCAGGACTCATCAATACTCATAGTCATAGTCCCATGACGTTGATGCGCGGATTTGCGGGGGACAAGGTCCTCGAAGACTGGCTGTTCAACAGCATCATTCCTGCGGAAAAACGCCTGACGCCCGAGTTGATTTATTGGGGTAGCATGCTGGCGATTTGTGAGATGATCAAATCAGGCACCACTTGCTTTGCGGATATGTATTTTATGATGGATAGCATTGCGCAGGCCGTCAGCGAGACAGGGATTCGTGCAAACATCGCAATCGGCCCGATTTCGCATCCGTCTGCAGGCGAGGAAATCGTGGATGAAGCGGAGACGCTCGCATTTTTGAATCGCTGGAAAAAAGAAGCCAACGGCAGAATGACGAATTTCATAGAAATTCATTCTGTCTACCTATACAAGGAAGAGAATATTTGCAGAGCGGCGGCGTTTGCCAAACAACACGGTCTTGGCATCCATATGCACCTGCTCGAAACGGCATATGAAAAGACGCAGACCGTAGCTGTCTATGGCGTGGATTCTGTGGCGTTAGCGGAACGCTGCGGGATGTTTGACGTGCCGAATCTTGCGGCGCACTGCGTTCACGTGAGTGAAGCGCAAATGGATGTACTGGCCAAATATGACGTCAGTGTGGCCCATAATATCTCGAGTAATATGAAACTGGCGAGTGGGATTGCGCCCATAAAAGAGATGCAAAAACGCGGAATTAATGTTACAATAGGTACAGACGGTGCTGCGAGTAACAACAACCTCAATATGTTTGAAGAAATGCATATTGCTGCTTTGGTACATAAAGGTGTGAGTGGGGATGCGACGATTTTGAATTGTCGTGACGTCATTCGGATGGCAACCGTCAATGGTGCGAAGGCGCTGGGGTTGGAAGGCGTGACTGGGTGTTTGAAGCCTGGGTTGAAAGCGGATCTGATTCTGCTTGATATGAACAAGCCACACCTGCAGCCTGTCAATGATTTAGAAGCGAATATCGTCTACGCCGCGCAAGGTTCAGACGTCGATACGGTGATTGTCGATGGAGAGATTCTACTCGAAAACGGCAAACTCACGATGATTGATGAAAAACGCGTGATGGAAGGTGCTGCAATGGCACATGCGCGACTTTTTGATGAATCAGAAGGAAGTTGTATCGGGTAACTTTGCTTCGCCGTATGGGAGGTGAACATGCGGATGATAAGAAAAGTCTTACTATTTTGTATTGTGTTAAATCTAATGTTTGTCGCGTTGAGTCCGATTGTGATTTCAAAGCCGGCACTAGCGGCGGGGAATCCTGTCAACCAGACTAGAATCAATGATCGTATTCCGAATCAGGATATTTCCGTCCATGCAACCGCTTCGCCGCAGTCGCGTAAGTTGATGGCGTCTTTGCCAGCAACTTATCGTTTAGCGGTAGCTGAGCGTGTTTCGCCTATCAGAAACCAGGGGGCGTACGGGACGTGCTGGGCATTTGGTGCGTTGGCGTCAGCCGAGAGTGTTGCGATGTCAGAAGGGTTGCTAGGAAACCCGGATTGGTCTGAGTGGCAAATGGCCTATTTCGCATATGCGAGCCAAAACGGTGCGCCAACCTTTGATTTGCCCAAACCGACAGCGTCTATCTTCAATCAGGGTGGGATTGATTCGATCAGTATTGCTATGATGGTGCGCGGTGCGAGTCCGGTTTTGGAAGCGGAAGCACCCTACTGGGGACCATCCCCTATGCCAGACATGAAACCTGCCTATGCTTTAAAGAATGTTTATACGGCGCATGATTCAGCCGAGTGGAAAACGTTGATCATGCAAAAAGGTGCTATTAGTATCGGATATTATCAAAACAACACCTACTATAACGACACCACGCATGCTTTTTTTTGCAATACACCGAGAATCGCAAACCATGGGGTCGTAGTGGTCGGTTGGGATGACAATTATCAGGTGAATAATTTTGTCAATACGCCTTCCGCACCAGGGGCCTGGATTGTGAAGAATAGCTGGGGTGCAGAATGGGGAGAAGCGGGTTACTTCTATCTTTCTTATAAAGATCTTGGGATTGATCCGATTGCCTATGCGTATGAACTTGAGCAGCGACTGCCTTCTGAAAATGTATATCAGTATGATCCGCTTGGACAGGTCTCAGCGGTAGGATATCCTTCACATCTTGCGTGGATGAAAAACGTATTTACATCCGAACGGACCGAGTATTTGACGGATGTGGGGTTTTATACGCTTGGGGATCTTTCAACCTATGAAATTACGGTCAATACTTATCAGGGAAATACTCCTGTAAAAGTCTTTGGGCCTTTAGCTGGTGCGATTCCGTATGCGGGTTATGCAAGAATTGCACTCAATCATAACGTGTATTTGACTACGGGGAAGAAATTTGAGATTGTAGTCAAAATTTCGACGCCAGTTGCATCTTACCAAATCGCCACTGAGAAAGTACGAGCAAATTATAGTTCGCAAGCGACGGCGGAGGCGGGGCAAAGTTTCTTCTCATCAAATGGAATAACGTGGACGGATTTGTATAATCAATATCAAGCGAATGCTTGTATTCAAGGCTATACGCAGGCGACGGATGCGACGCCAACACCAACACCAACACCAACCCCGACACCAACCCCGACGCCGACCCCGACACCCATAGTTACCCCTGCGGTACCTAAGATTCAAACGGTCACGAACAACGTCAAAACCATTTCAGGTACTGCTGTCACAGGTGGCATAGTCACTGTGAAGATTGGAAGCGCAAAGTATGTAGCGATTTCAACATTGGGAAGTTGGAAAATATATTTGAAGAATGTTTTGTCTGCGGGAACAAAGGTCACTGCGACGGTGAAATGGAATGGATTCACAAGTGCTACCAAAACAATCTATGTGATTCCCGCAACACCAAAATTATATACGCTAAAAGCCGGCAGTTATTATGTAAAAGGAACTGCGACGAAAAGTGCAATAGTAACTGTGAAGATTGCATCAAAAGCATATTCCTCAAAAGCAAGTTCGAAGACTGGCGCCTTTGCAATTAAAGTGCCTAAGTTGAAGGCGGGTGTCACGGTCTCTGGGTACTGTAAAATTGCGGGGCAAGTGAGTAAAACAATAATTGTTAATGTGACTAAATGATGTTATGATTAGAAGGAATAATTTATGAAACGGGGATCTCAATGAAAAATAGAATTGTGTCAATTTTTACAGCGTTCGTCCTACTTATTACGTTGATCCAAACGCTTGCTTTGTCTCATGCCACTTTGGCTGCAGACGAATTCACGCAACGCAATACCCGTATACCAAATCGCGTTACCACTGTTCATTCCGAGAGTTTGAATCCGTTTCAAAAGTTGCAGGCGTATCCATTTCCAACTTCCTACCGCCTGACCGACGAAGGCAGAGTGACTCCAGTTAAGGATCAAGGATCCTTTGGCACTTGCTGGACGTTTGGCGCATTTTCCTCAGCAGAGAGTGTTGCTATAAAAAACAACTTATTGCCAAACCCAGATTTCTCTGAATGGCAAATGGCCTATTATGCCTATACAAATCAAAATGGATTGGCGCGCTTTGATATTACCAATACTGGTACGTCGATTTTTAATCTTGGAGGCAACGATGGGATGACCATGGCTTTAATGACGCGCGAAACCAGTCCGATTTTAGAAGCAGAAGCCCCTTATAATGGACCATCACCGTCACCAGCCATCAAACCAGCCTACGCGCTTAAAAATGTCTTTGAGGGTCATAATATGACTGAGTGGAAGACACTCATTATGGAAAAAGGTGCCTTAAGCATTGGATATTATGTTTCTAGTAATTACTACAATGCCACAACCAAAGCTTATTATTGCACCACAGCAACTGGCGCAAATCATGGTGTGTCAGTAGTTGGTTGGGACGACAATTATGCGAAGAGCAATTTCTTAACTGCACCAAGTGCGCCTGGCGCTTGGATTGTGAAAAATAGCTGGGGAACGGGTTGGGGAGACAACGGGTATTTTTATATGTCCTATGAGGATAAAAGTCTCGAACCAGTTGCCTATAATTACGAACTGCAAAATAGGCCATCCGACGAATCTGTATATTCCTATGATCCGCTTGGTCTAGTTGGGATGACGGGGTTTAGTAAAACTTCGGCTTGGATGAAAAACCGATTTACCTCTTCTAGAAATGAACAACTGACTGAAGTTGGATTCTATACTTTAGGTGATAATACTTCATATACAGTGACAATCAATAAACTGGTTGGAAGTACTTGGACTGCAGTGCTCGTGGCACAACCTGGAACTGTCGTGAATGCAGGCTATTCTCGCGTCAAACTGAATACAAACGTGAGTTTAACGGCTGGGACGCAGTTTGAAGTCGTTGTTTACGTCAACACACCAGCAATCACCAATCCAATTCCGCTCGAATTTATAGCGGCAGGGTACAGTTCGCAGGCGAGTTCTTCCTCTGGTCAGAGTTATATTTCTTCAAATGGAACGACCTGGAGTGATATTTATGGTACGCAGAGAGCAAATGTTTGCGTGCAAGCCTATTCCGTTTTAAGTACCAATAGTCCGTCACCAACTCCGATTCCAACCCCTACGCCGACCGCTTCGCCAACACCAAGTCCGACGCCTACGCCGAATGCAAGTTTGCCAACCATTCATGTGGGTGATTACTTTACGCTTGGTACCTATTATGGTAAAACGATACTTTGGCGTTGCGTTGACATTGACCAAAATGGGCCACTTCTTTTGTCTGATAGAATAATTGCCATCAAGCCTTTTGATGGGATTGGGACACATACCTATTTTGACGGAACGACCCAAATGGATTACAACACTAATCGCGCCACTTGGGGTTCCAATCTGTGGGAAACTTCAAATTTGAGAGCATGGCTCAATTCAAATGCGACGGGAGGGAATGTCTTTTGGCCAGATTTTTGTCCGCCTACCGCGAGCAAAGTTTGGTCAAATCATAATGCCTACGCGACGGAAAAGGGCTTTATGTCTGATTCGAACGTTACATTCTCCGAACAAGCGGCCATCAAAAGCGTCACGCAAAAATCAGTCCTCAATACCATTGACGCACCAAAATTGAACCTGACAGGAACCGCAGAATTAGCTTACAGTGCAGGGATTTCGACTGTTGTTCAAAACTATGATACGGCTTATTTCCATAATGTCACGGATAAAATGTTTTTACTGGATTTAAAGCAACTATATAAGGTGTACGACAACAGAACAACATTAGGTGCAACCTATTATATGGGAATCCCAACGTCCGAAGCTGTTAATAATTCTACCTATAAAAATGTTGCACTTACGAGTACCGCCACCTGGCATTATTGGACACGCACTCCTTCTGGGATTTACACGAGTCCAAATGGCGGGATTACTGTCAATGCGGCTGGATCGATTGGGCGCGATAATGCGAACTTTTACGGCATCATTGGAGTACGACCTGCGTTCTATTTGGATTTGCAAAATCTCACACTAAATACTGGCACAGGGGATGTCACATCTCCGTATAAAGCAGATTCCAATCTTTCCTCGACGCCAACGCCAACGCCGACGCCAACGCCAGGACTGCTCAGCGCAATCTTACTCACATCTAGCACTGCGGCGAATGAGATCGATACGGGAGATTTGATTTATGACGCTTATATGAATGAGCACGGGCGCACCACTGTTACGCTTCGAAGTACCTATCTTGCAACCGAAATCATTGCAACCGCTGTTGTTGATTTGCACACAAAAACCGCAATCATGCCCGCGATTCCGCATGGTTCATTTGTTCTATCAATCTATAGAACTGGATACCTACCCCGTGATATTAATGTCACACTTGCGGGGCAAGATCTCTTCTTAGGGGATAAACCTTTGAAGGCGGGTGATGTCTCCCAAAACGATGGCATGATTGATGGTGCAGATTCAGAAAGTATGTTTAGTGTCATTGGGTATTCATACGAAAACCCAGAATATGATTCGCTTTATGATCTTGCCTTTGATGGCATCATTGATGGCTCGGACATAGAGTATCTGTTGGAAAACCTAGGGTTTTCAATTTCTGAATACAATGAAAACATAGACTATTATAATTAAATGACATCCGCCGACTCATTGACATTCATAAATTATTCATGATTTGTTTCCTGTTTTGAAACATGTTCTTTTTGGGTATGTGATATGATGTCCCCAATAAGAAAGGGGTGTTTTCGGAATGAATTTTATCAAACGGACATTCATGGCCGTCAGTCGCAGACTGGGAAGGACATTGATACTGCTGGTGATTTTCTTCATCATCGCCAATTTAGTGCTCACAGGATTTGCGATTCAACATGCCACAACAATTGCGGCGGACAACGCAAGGACAAAAATCGGGGGTACGATTACGGTCAGTTTTAATATGCAAAACGCATTTGCCAAAGCACGTGATGCAGGTGGGGACGCGATACAAAACATAAAAGTGTTACCCGTGACAGACAAGATCTTCAATCAAATAGCGTCTCTAAAGGGCTTTGCTTACGCAAACAAAACCGTCAATGCCTACGCATTGGCGACAGGATTTGATCCAGTTCAACCGCAAGGAACAGACGCAAATAGTGCACAGGCGCTGATTGAGAAAGCAAAAAAGGATGCGGAGAAATATAAAAATGACGCAAAATTGTATCAAGAAAAATTGAAGAAATATCAAGACGCGGTCGACAAATATAAGAAACAACAAGAGAAACTTGCAAATCAAATTGAAAAAGGTCAATTCGGCGGAAGACCGGGAGGCTTTCATATCGAAGGTGGCACTGCTACCTTGCCTGGCATGCCTGGTGCGCCAGGGATGTTTAATATCGGCAATGCATCCAAGACCCCTGACATCACCGTGACGGGCGTGTCCTACCTGACGGAATACAGCGCGTTTAAAGAGGGCGCATCTAAAATGTTGCAAGGGAAGCCAGTGATTGCATCGGATGACGGAAAGAAAGAATGTGTCATTGATACGAATCTTGCAAAATTGAATAAGCTCAAACTTGGTAGTACCATCAAAGTGACCACGGTCGCAGGTGCAAAGACGTATTCACTTAAGGTCATAGGCATTTACCAGACAGCGGATACGCAGTCGACTGGGTCAGGGAGAGCAATTCGCAGTTTTGCATTTGCACAGCCATATAATAATGTTTACACTGACGTGAAAACGGCCAATCTTCTAAAGAACGGCGACGGGACCGTCGCGACAGGCATGGATACGGCGATGTTTACGGCAGCAGACCCAAAAAACATTGACGCACTCGTTGCGCAAGCAAAAGCATTGAACATCGACTGGAACAGTTATTCTCTTGATGCGAACCAAGCCGCTTATCAACAGATGGTCGGCCCCATTCAGACGGTTGCCTCGACCTCCATGCTCGTGGTTCTACTGGTCGCATTGGCGGGGGCTTTAATTTTGTGCTTGCTGATGCTTTTGTCTGTGAAGGAAAGAATGTTTGAAACCGGCGTCTTTATGGCACTTGGCGAAAGTCGTGCAAAAATCGTGGCGCAATATGTGTCCGAGGTCTTGCTGATTGCAATCGTTGCGTTTGCGCTTTCGTTCTTTAGCGGGCAGATGATCGCACAACAAGCGGGCAACGTCATGCTCAATCAGCAGATTCAAACGATCGAAGAGCAGAAGGCAGCGCAGCAACAAAACAATATGGGTGGTCGTGGAGCGTTCTTTGGCGTCGCGAGTCGGTCGGTTTTGCGCGGTGGAGCCGATACGGCGAATGATCAAATTAAAAGTATCGACGTGAAAATAACGACGGACGAAATGGCAAAAACATTCGGACTGGGACTCCTAATCATTTTCTTGGGCACCCTGATTCCAGCCATTACGGTCATGCGATTCAAACCGAAGAAAATTCTGACGAAAGCATTATAGGGGGGTAAAATCATGGAAGCAGTGTTGCAATTTGAGAATGTTTCATACAGTTATTCGAATGCAGGGCATAAAATTGAAGTCTTGCGGGACGCATCATACACGTTCAACGCAGGCACGCTTTACACCATTCTTGGTCAGTCGGGCTCCGGAAAGACGACAGCCCTCACGTTGGCCGGTGGCCTCGATGTTCCGCAAGGCGGAAAGGTTCTTTTTAAAGGGGTGGACATCAAAAAGTCGGGGCTCACGAAACACCGCCGCAAGTATGTGTCGCTCATATTCCAGAACTACAATTTGATCAATTACATGACCGCAATCGAAAACGTGACGATGGCAATGGAGATTTCAGGTGCCTATGCCGGCAAACGCAAAGAAGAGGCCATGCGCATTCTGAAGGAACTCGGGTTGAATGAAAACGAAGCGAAGCGGGACGTGCGGAAGCTGTCCGGTGGCCAACAGCAACGCGTCGCGATTGCGCGCGCTCTTGCGACAAACACCGAAGTCATCCTCGCTGACGAACCAACGGGAAACCTCGATGTCGAAACGGCGAAAGGCATGCTTGAGATTTTTGTCAAACTCGCGAAGGAATACGGGAAATGCGTCATTGTAGTGACCCATTCCCACGAAATTGCTGCTCGTGCGGACGTGGTGTTGAAATTTGAGAACGGAAAGTTGGCATAAAGTATGACAGAATTCATGATCGCACTTTCCTTTCTTGGATCGGGTTATTTTTTGACAGGGCTTGCGCTTTTGGCGCTCGCTCTGTTTCTGATTTGGAAAAAACCGCTGCGGTACGTTTGGCTGATCGCCATCAACCTCTTGCTGAGTTCGATCGTGAATGAGGGGTTGAAAAATGTTTTTCAAAAGCCGCGACCAAACCTGAATCAGTTGGTTGCCGTGACGGGTTACAGTTTTCCGAGCGGACATGCGATGGTTTCGACTGCGTTTTATGGGCTGCTGATTTATCTTTGCATCACGTTGATGAAACACCGCGCCAAGTATTTTATTTCAGGCTTTTTGGGCCTGTTGATTCTCGTGATTGGATTGAGCCGTGTGTATCTCGGCGTACACGATTTGAGCGATGTACTCGGTGGATTTGCTGTTGGCACGGCATGGCTTGCGCTAGAAATCACGGTTTATAGTTGCATTTTTCGTGCCAAAAGGATATGATTTCTTTCATAAAGTTGAACGTATTATGAGCGTTTTAGGAGGAGAACTTCGATGTTATCAAAAACACCACCAATGGGATGGAATTCGTGGAACACATTTGGCGCGCACATTTCTGATTCGTTGATTCGGGAAACGGCGGATACGCTCGTGGCTTCTGGACTCGCAGCTTGCGGATATGAGTACGTCGTCATCGACGATATCTGGGCGCTGCGCGAGCGAGACGAAAACGGACGCATGGTTGCGGATCCAGAAAAATTTCCACACGGTATGAAGGCGTTGGCTGACTACGTGCATAGCAAAGGATTGAAATTTGGGATGTATTCCTGCGCTGGCATCATGACATGTGCTTCCTATCCGGGCAGTTTTGACTATGAATATATTGACGCACGGACGTTTGCGGAATGGGGCGTCGACTTTTTGAAATACGACTACTGTTTCAAGCCGCCCAGCAGCTTCGGACCGAACCTGTATAAACGCATGGCGATGGCGTTGCGCGCGAGCGGGAGAGAGATTTTATTCAGTGCGTGCAATTGGGGCGCTGAAGAATCGGAAAAATGGATGCGCACGAGCGGTGCTCATATGTGGCGTTCGACGGGAGATATTGAGGACAACTGGAATTCGATCCTCGGCATCTTGGAGTTACAAAACGACAAGGAAGCGTTTGGCGCGCCAGGTTGCTTTAATGACATGGATATGCTTGTGGTCGGCATGTATGGCAAAGGGAACGTAGGACTCGGCGGCTGCACCGACGTGGAATACAAATCGCACTTTTCGATGTGGGCGCTTTTGAACTCTCCGCTCATGATTGGCGCGGACGTGCGCGGGTTGTCTGAGACGGCGCTGGACATCCTGTCGAACCGGGACATCATCGCGTTGAATCAGGATGAGGAAGGGCGCCAGCCGTATCAGGTCACGGAATGGACGAATCCGAAGCTGAAAAGGATTTATGTGCGGGCGCTTGCAGACGGCGCTTACGCGGTGGGGATGTTTAATCTAGGTGACAAACCTTTGGATATCAACTTGATGTTTTGCGAGATCGGGCTCACCACCCATGCAGGCTATCGCATGGAGTTTACGGAGTTGTGGGAGAAGAAAAATTACGGAATTTTCAAAGATAAATTGACGGTGTCGATTGATGCGCACGACTGCAAGGTCTTCAAAGTCAGATTGGTGAAGGACATTGGCTGATTGTTGCAAGCAATGCCAGCTTACGCTGACTTCCGACGAGGTCGCCTTGTATCGCAAACTCGTGCTGCGCAACGCAAAGGAGTTCCTCTGCCTATCCTGCCTTGCGCGACACTTCAACGTCGCGGAAACGCGCCTACATGAGAAAATCGAACAGTTCAAAGAGCAGGGGTGCGCGCTTTTTTGAGGGGGAACCAGTAATGAAGAAGATTGCATTGGGTATGCTATTAATCATCATTTTGTCGAGTCTGCTCAGTTGTTTCAACAAGAATTCTGAAAGCACATCAGGTAACCTTGGGAATTCAATGCTGAATGTTCGAAAAGGTGGGCAAATAGTGAGAGATAAGAACTGGACATTCGCTGTAGTTCAAGGGTTTCCTCTCGTTTTTAAAAAGCAAAAAGTTATTGATGTATACTTGGAAGATTCAAAAGCTTTTAAAATATTTAAATGGCAAGATGGCATTGGGGAATTAATTGATCTAAATATCACTATCAATGCGATTGCCATATCGTATTTAAACGTTTCTGGAAATCATCTTTATTTTGTAATGAATAGAGTCAGTGATATGGGTCATTTCGACGGTGGACTATTTCGATGTGACCTCAATGGAAACCAACTGGAGAAAATAAAGAATGGCATGTTTGAACCTTTTATAATCGACGGTAATTGGATCTATTATCAGACCGGCACAGGCGAAGAAGCAGTTCTTATGAAAATGCGGCTCGATGGTTCTGAAAAAACAACCATTTTAGATACTGGAAACAAGAATGAGACGTATTATACAATCAATCAGTTTTTCTTGCAGGGTGAGTGGATCTACTTCATTGCAGGGAAAAAATTCACTCCATTCGAAGGTGTGATTAAAAGAGTGAAAATCGATGGAACACAGAAACCAGAGCTTGTTTTAGACAATGAGAAGGCCGGCATATCTCCTGTGCTAGAATACTCCATTATCGATGGGTCTATCTATTTGAAAGACTTCCAAGGGACCTATCAGTCTTCGTGGGATGGAAAAAGCGTTGTCGCTTTCGCGAATTTTGGTGCACATCCAGAAATGGAGATTCAAAATCAAAAGATATATTACAAAGAAGGAGATCTGCTTTTTCGAGCAGATCTGGACTGGAAAAACGCAGTCAAACTATCTAATGAAAAGATCGAATCTTTTTATTTGTTCGGCAACACGATATATGCATACTCAAATGGGTATACGAAACTGATTCGTATCAATGAAGACAATCTTAACGTGATATCTGTGCTTGAAAAGCCATATAAACTTTGGGCTGATAAACCCGCATAGGGGCGCGCGGGCGCTTTGGTAGGGTTTTTACCGAGCAAGTCCCTGCGCGGGACTTGCTCGGTAAAAACCCTACCGGATGCGGGATTTGGTCGCCAATTTTCCTACCATCTTGCTTGTCAATTTACAAAATCGCAAGATTTTGCACCTTCCAACCGCCTTTTCTACGAAAAAGGATGTCTTATCCGAAACAAAAAAGCAAAAGGTAGATGCATTTGTCTAAAAAATCACTTTTACTACAGCCTAAAAGCTAATCTTGGTATGATTTTTTGCGAGCAAGTCCCGCGCAGGGACTTGCTCGCCCTAAACCCTACCAAGCCGAATCGGAATGGCGAAAATTTTGAATTCCTCCCTCACTATGATATACTTCATTATCATAGTGAGAGGAATAATCCGCATGGAAAAGAAGCAGCCAGAGCCCACCCCTGCCAAAGTCATTGTGCCGACCGAGGAAGTCCAACTTCCAGAGCTTGAAATCCATAGTCACTGGCGCAGCATTCTGACCTGGGCGAGCCAAATCAAACACATCGTCTGGATCCTCAGCATTTCAGCAATCCTGATTGCGGTTGTGATCCTGATGCCGTATTTCGTCCGCACCAATCTGTGGGTCAGCATCTGGGCGCAATGGGGTATTTTCGTCCTGGTGTTGGGATTTGCGTTGGTCGCGGTTTCGCTGATTTGGACGCTGGGGCAGCAAATCGACGTGTGGATTTTCATGTTGTTTAACATGCGTGGCAAACGCCCCGCGTGGCTCGACTGGACCATGCTCGGCGTCACGCAACTCGGCAATTTCATTTTCGTGGCGCTGGTGGCGGTCATTGTGTTCTTTCGAGTCAGCCAATTCTTCGCCTATGAACTGGTCGTTGGGACGCTATCACTGGGGCTTGTGGTGCAAATCATGAAGTTTCTCATCCATCGCACGAGGCCATTTCTGACGCTCAAAAACATCCGCATCGTCGGTTCACGCGCCAGCGGGCAGTCGTTTCCGAGCGGACACACGAGCCAGGCCTTTTTCTTAGCGACCGTCCTGTCTCAATTCTTCCAAGTAAACATTTCCCTCTGGGTCATCATTTATGTCGTTGCGTTGCTCGTTGGAATCACGCGCATCTATGTCGGTATGCACTATCCGCGGGATGTCATTGCGGGTGCGGTACTCGGCACGGCGTGGGGGCTGCTCGGCATCTTCGTAAACGGCTATATATACGGCTATTTTCTGTGAACCCTATTGCGTTTCTGAGCACTTTTATGTAGAATATCTTTAATATTTTATTTTTCCGAACTTTATTGGAGGGGTTGTCCGTGAGCGAATTAATCAATGTGACGGTTGGTGGAATGCTGGAACAAATGGCAAAGGATTTTCCGAATCACGACTGCGTGCTTTACACGGATCGTCCGTTTCGTAAGACCTATGCAGAGTTCGACGCGATTTGTGACAAAATGGCCAAGGCGTTTTTGGCGATGGGGATCAAAAAAGGCGACAATGTTGCCATTTGGGCGACCAACTATCCAGAGTGGATCATCACGTTGTTTGCGACAGCAAAGATGGGTGCCGTGCTGGTGACGGTCAATACAAATTACAAGATTTTTGAGCTCGAATACCTCATGCGCCAGTCGGATGCGATGACGTTGGTGCTGATTGACGGGTTCAAAGACAGCAATTATGTGGATATTATCAACGAAGTGTGTCCAGAGCTCAAGGACAGTGCGCCTGGTATGTTGGTTAGCGAAAGTCTGCCGTTTCTAAAGAACGTCATTTACATCGGTGCGCAGCAGCACCCTGGGATGTTTCGCTGGGACGATTTGGAAGCGATGGCGGACCAAGTTTCTGACGAAACGCTCGCGGCCGTCAAGGCGTCGCTCGATGTGCACGAAGTCATCAACATGCAATATACCTCTGGCACGACGGGTTTCCCGAAGGGCGTTATGCTGACGCATTTCAACATCATCAACAACGGCAAATCCATTGGCGACTGCATGAAGTTTACGCATGAGGATAAACTCTGCATCCCGGTTCCATTCTTTCATTGCTTTGGCTTGGTGCTCGCGATTTTGGCGTGCGTGACCCATGGGTCGACCATGGTGCCGGTTGATTATTTCCAACCGCTCAAAGTGCTGGAAGCCGTGCGCGACGAAGAATGCACCGCGCTCCATGGGGTGCCGACCATGTTTATTGCATTGCTGGAGCATCCGGATTTCAAGCAATTCCATTTCACGAAATTGCGCACGGGCATCATGGCGGGTTCGCCATGTCCTGTGAAGGTCATGCAACAAGTGATTGATGATATGGGCATGGACGAGGTCACGATTGCCTACGGACAGACCGAGGCGTCGCCCGTTTGCACGCAGACCAGCACGACAGACAGCATGGAACTCAGAGTCTCCACAGTTGGTAGAGCATTGCCGTTTATCGAATGCAAGATTGTGGATCCAGAGACAGGGGCGGATTTGCCGCCAGATACACAAGGGGAATTCGTGGCGCGTGGCTACAACGTCATGAAAGGCTATTATAAAATGCCCGAAGCAACCGAGCTCGCGATTGATACGGAGGGCTGGCTTCACACAGGGGACCTGTCCACAATGGATGAGAACGGCTATTACAAAATCACCGGCCGCATCAAAGACATGATTATTCGCGGGGGCGAAAACATTTATCCGAAGGAAATCGAAGAATTTTTATACACGCACCCGAGAATTAAAGATGTGCAAGTCATTGGCATCCCGAGCAAACAATACGGCGAAGAAGTCTGCGCCTGCATCATTTTGAAGGCAGGGGAGGACTTGCAAGAGGACGAAATCAAAGAATTTGTCAAGAGCCACATGGCGCGCCATAAGACGCCGAAGCAAATTATGTTTGTGGAGGAGTTCCCCATGACGGCCAGCGGGAAAATTCAAAAGTATAAATTGAGAGAACTGGCAATTGAAGCGTTTGCGCTGCAAGAGGCCGCATCCATCGAAACTGCGTAATGAGGTGTTGGTTTGATCAGACCGATTCGATTTATAAAAGGTGTTGGAGAGGCGCGGGCTAAGCTGTTTGAGAAGCTTGGCCTGTTTACTTTGCAAGATCTTGTCACGTATTATCCGAGACAATACGAAGACCGCAACCACATCAAACGCATTGCCGAGCTCAGTGACGGCGAAGTCTGCGGTATTTCTGCGCGCGTGGTGATACCAGTCAATGAGACGCGGCCACGCCGGAATTTGACCATCAGCAAGGTGAAAGTCTCAGATGGAAGCGGCGCCGTGGTCATCACGTGGTTTAATCAAACCTACATCAAAAATTCGCTCCTGCTTGGCGAGGAGTATGTGTTTTATGGGAAAATCAGCATCCGTCTGGGTCTGATTGAGATGCAAAACCCCGTATTTGAGCGGGTGTCGGAGACCATGACCAATACCTGTCGCATCATCCCAATCTATTCTACGACGGCGGGCTTGACGCAAGGCGTCCTCCGGAAATCCATTCGTAATGCCATCGACCTCACCGGAAACGCAATTCCAGACATCCTTCCTACGCATATTCGCAATGAATATCACTTAGCGGAAATCAATTACAGCGTCAACAACATTCATTTTCCGGCAACGGACCAAGACTTTATCCATGCGCGCACGCGCCTCGTCTTTGAGGAATTGTTTTTGCTTCAAATCGGGCTTTTGTCGATGAAGCAGTTGATGAAAAGCAATACCGAAAGCATCGCGTTTGACGGCGATTTTTCGGAAAACGAACTGCTGGTGCTCCTGCCGTTTTCGCTCACAAACGCCCAAAAACGTGTGTGGTCAGAAGTCAACGCCGACATGGAAGCCCACAGAGTCATGAGCAGACTGGTGCAGGGCGACGTTGGTTCCGGAAAAACAGCAATTGCCATGCTCGCCACCTTCAAGGCGATCCGCAACGGCCATCAGGCCGCATTGATGGCCCCGACAGAAATCTTGGCGGGGCAACACTATCAATCCTTTGTGCATCTATTTGCGTCACTTGGCATCCAGGTCGGATTTTTGAAGGGGAGCATGAAGAAAAGTGAAAAGACCAAAGTCTTGGCAGGCGTTGCCTCGGGTGAAATCGAATTGTTAATCGGCACCCACGCGTTAATTCAGGACAGCGTGGTGTTTTCAAAACTAGGCTTGGTCATCACAGATGAGCAACACCGTTTTGGCGTGGCCCAACGCGCTTTGCTCTCTCAAAAAGCCGAGTGCCCTGACGTACTGGTGTTGACGGCAACGCCGATACCGCGCACACTTGCGCTCATTCTTTACGGGGATTTGGACATTTCCATCATTGATGAATTGCCACCCGGGCGCAAGCCAATCAGAACCTATTATGTCGGCGCATCCAGACGACCGAAAGTCTTAGACTTCATTCGCACCCAAGTGGAAGAGGGGCGCCAGGCCTTTATCGTCTGCCCGTTGGTAGAAGAGTCAGATCAGATTGAGGCCAAATCGGTCACAGAAATGGCCGTTCAAATTGCAGAAAAAGATCTGTTAGGGCTGCGCGTGGGGCTCTTGCATGGCCGCCTGAAAAGTGCGGAAAAGGAAGAAATCATGCGATGTTTTGCGGACGGTACACTAGATGTACTTGTTGCGACGACGGTCATCGAAGTCGGCATCAATGTCCCAAATGCGACCATCATGATGATCGAAAATGCAGAACGTTTTGGGCTAGCCCAATTACACCAACTGCGCGGTCGAGTTGGTCGTGGTGTTCACGAATCGTGGTGCATTCTTTGTAATTATGGAACCTCGCAGATTTCTTTGGAGCGCATGAAAGTCATGGAGCAGACGAATGACGGCTTTGTGATTTCGGAGAAGGATTTGGAACTGCGCGGGCCAGGCGAGTTTTTCGGCACACGCCAACACGGCATCCCAGAGCTAAAAATCGCGAATCTCTATCGCGACCTCGCGGTGCTGCAACAAGCGCAAGACCTCGCGAAGCGGATCATCGCTTCCGATCCAAAGCTGGAGAATCCAGAGCTGGCTGGGATTAGAGAGCGGATATTAGAGATGATGAAAACTTGAAAGCATGTCGAAAAAGGAATCAACGACTTGAACGGGTAAATAACTTTTCCAAACAATTTCGCAATTTTTTGTATATCAAAGAGAGGTTTTAGGCTCCAAATCAGTCCTTTTTGAGGTAAAAATAACTTTTATCGCAATTTGAAGGTTTTTTTGTATATCAAATCGACTAATTGATATACAAAATTCTATTAGATTTAAGGAAAAAGTTATTTCGAGTCCAAAATCAGGCTTTTTGACCCTTGGATTTACAAGAAAATATACAAATATCGCTCATAATATCGAAAAAAGTTATTTGGCACTGCGATGCGATGTTTTTGTTTACTCCGACCGCCTAAAGTGGTACTATCATAGGGAGGGTCAACCCGATGAGGCGCGGCCCACATAGATGAAGAATCGAGGAGAACTGGATATGAATCCTATGGTGAAAAAGATCTTAGCGTTGTTGTTTGTTGCAGTCTTTGCGGGAGCAGGACTCGGTGGCATCGTCATCAATCCGGTGGAAGCCGCGGTTGTTTCTGTGAAGCGGGAAGCAGAAAAAGCCAAACTAGAATTTGGCGCAATCAAGGGCACAAAATATAAAGGGTATTCAGGCACTGGGTATGTGTTGTTTCCGACTGGAAAGACAAAGGCGCGTGTCACTTATTCCGTTTCCGTTCCGAAAAAGATGACATACGATGTGACGATGCGTTACTCGAATGGCAATAAAGCTGCTAAGCCCTTTGCAATCTACAAAAACGGGGTGTATTTCAAGACCATTTCGTTGCCGACGACGGGGCTTTTCACAAAATGGAGAACCAAGATATTCACGATCACTTTTGTAACTGGGACGACGTTGTTGTCCTTTCGGAGTAAGGATAAGGTGTCTGCGTGTCTTGACTACATTTCTTCTTTGCCGGCGACTGCCTATGGGGTGACGTTGAATTACGAGACGAAATACCAGACGATTACTGGCTTTGGCGGGTATGGTGGAAATGATGCGAGCGGGACGTTTTCGACGGATCAATATGTCGAGGATACCTACAACGACCTGGGTGCGACCATTTATCGCGGTAACATTGAAAACGATTTTCAGTCGACGAATGATAGCAGCGATCCAAGTGTCATCAATGCATCTTCCTTTAATACACAAGGAAGTTTTAAAAAATGGATGAATTATTTCAAAGCGTTGCAAGCAAAAGGTCCGTGTAAGTTTTTTGTCACCATCTGGAGTCCTCCAGCCTGGATGAAAAGCAACAATGATGTCGAGAATGGCGGCACGTTATTGCCAGCCTTCTATCAGCATTTTGCTAAGTATTGCGCTGCGTATGTGAAGTTTATGAAAGACAATGGCGTCAATATTTATGCGTTTAATATTCAGAACGAACCTAACTTTGTGGAACCATACATTTCCTGCGTCTACACGTTTGCAGAGTATGCGAAGGTAAACGACATTGTGGCAAAGCGTTTTAAAAAAGAAGGCTTAGATGTCAAAATGCTCGGGCCAGAAGACGTGCAGTCAATTGACCGGATTTCACAATATG
>JBAXOJ010000019.1:0-21684 GCA_037133315.1 Clostridia bacterium | reverse complement strand
GTACGGCACGCGGGCGCGGGCGCGGCGGTACGGCACGCGGGCGCGGGCGCGGCGGCGGCGTTGCTGGCGGTAGCGGTTGCCAAATTAGCCGCATCTATTTATAATGAAGGAGAACTTTTTCGTCGACGCGGCGAACCGTTCAAAATCAACCGAATCGAGGAACACACATGCTTTATCCATTGCTTTTCAAACCTGTATTCAAAGATTATATCTGGGGTGGACGCGCGTTAGCGGCGTTTGGCAAAACGCTTCCCAGCGACGGCATCGTTGCGGAAAGCTGGGAGATTTCGAGCCATCCAGATGGAGAAAGTATAGTGGCAAATGGCGCATTCGCAGGGCAGACATTAACTGCGCTCGTGAATCAGCTTGGCGAGGCGCTTGTTGGCAACGCGTTGCCCCCTGAAAAAGTGAAAAAGTTTCCGCTTTTGGTGAAATTGATTGATGCACGACAGAGTCTTTCCGTGCAAGTGCACCCGGACGATGCGTTTGCGTATAAGCATGAAGATGGCGAGTTGGGCAAAAGTGAAATGTGGTATATTCTGTCCGCGCTACCTGGCGCACAACTTGTCTACGATGTTGCACCGGGCACCACGCGTGCGTCCTTTGCGGAGGCCATTGCGGCGGGTCGTGTGCAGGATTGTTTGAATTATGTCGCAGTCAAAGCGGGTGACGTGATTGACATCCCCGCGGGTATGTTGCATGCGATTGGCGAGGGGATTGTGCTCGCTGAAATCCAGCAGAATTCAAACACCACATACCGCGTCTACGACTTTGACCGCACCGATGCCAACGGCAATACGCGGCCGCTTCACATCGAGAAATCACTCGATGTCATAGATTTTGACACCGCTTCTCACCTAGGCATCGTCTCGCCCGCGCCGCAAAAAATCAGCGACGCGCTCATCAAAACGAATCTGGTTTCGAATGATTATTTTACCGTTGAAAAGTTGGAACTGGACGGCGCGATGCACGAACACGCGGACGGCTCCCGCTTCTTTATTTATGTGGTGTTGGACGGCTCTGGCGTGATCACTGCGACGAACGGTGCCGATCCGATCACTGTCGCAAAAGGCACCTCCGTCCTGATTCCCGCTAGCCTCGGATCTTATGAAATCAGCGGGACGCTCACAGCTTTAAAAGCATATGTCCCGACCGCCTCCCTGCCCGAATAAGGCAGGAAGAGTGCGGGACCGTTCTGCTTTTACTAATTGCACTTACGCTTCAAGCTCTTCTTCCGAATTATCTTCATCCAATTCAGCTTCTGCATCCAGCTCATCTTCCGCATCCAGTTCTTCATCCACCTCAGCATCCACTTCCATTGCGAGCGCTGGCGTGGTGTTTTCAAACACGCTTGGCGTCTCGTATGGGGTGTCCAGGTGATCGCCGATTTGCGGCGTGCTTGTTGGCGCGCTTGTTGGCGCGTATTGCGGCGTCTGTTCCGGCGTCGCCGGCGTTGTGTGTTGCGCAGCAGAAGGAGCGGTCTCTTTTTCTGGCAGTTCGCGCGGAATATCCATTGAAACAATGATGTTCTTTAGCTTCCCGAACTCCTCCTGGCGAAACGTGACCCCCTTCCCCGTCTTAACATGATCTGGCGCCCATTCGCGGATATCGAACCGCGGCTCGCGCCCGTTCCAACTCACCAGATTCAGCTCCTTTGTCCAGCCTTTCTCTGATTCTGCAAGATCACCGTAATGCTTGAGAATCGTCTTTGTAAACTCCTTTGTAGCTTGTGGCATTGCTTCGTCCTCCTTTACAATATTTGGTAATCTAATTATAATCGATTCCCAATATTTGTCAAGTAGAAATTTGAAATTTTTTACATTTAATATTGTGAATTGACCAAAGCGGACTGACACCCCCAAATTTACGCAGGTTTCCGGAGTGTCACCCCACTTTTTACGCAGGTTTCGCAAAAAAAAAGCACCCAACTTCAAAAATCAAAAGAATGAAGGTAAGTGCATTAAAATTTGTTGACAATGTGGTTAGCCAAAACGATTGAAAACACGGAAAAACGACTTTTCGCGAGATATTCGGACTGACGAGTCATTTTTCCTACCAGGGTTAATGTCTTTTTCACGTTTTGGACGACTTTGCCGACAGAAACCTGGGAATTCGACTTTTTCTCCGATTAATTTATACAAAAAAGACTTCCACACATCGTTTTTGTATAATGATTTGTCTTAAACTCAGACGAGCGGCGATGCGTGGTAGGAAATATGCATCGTCAGTCCGATTTGTGGTAGGAAATTTGGGCCGTCAGTCCGTTTATCTTTTTTGACTGGTCCGCCACGTCAATTTCCGTTCTTTCCATATAAGTATTTCGCAATGGTGACCTCGTCCACGACTTCTAAGTCCCGTTCGCCGCCGAGTGACTCGAGGTGATGCCGAAACTCGTGCTTTAGCGTGTGGTTCAGTTGCGCGCGCAACTGTTCCTTCGAGAGATTGCCATACACGCCCATAAACGACCCGTAATAAATCGCAATGTATCGCCCCATATTTCCGCCGCGATAATATTCGCCCATGATGTAGAGGTCCTCCGACTGGCTCTTTTCATGGAATTTTGCCTCGGGTAGTAAAATGATGCCGCCGTTGAGTTCCTTGTAAAACTCCTGCGGCAACTCCGCTGCGAGCTCGTCGAGCATTTGTTCCATTTCTTCAATTGATACCATGCCTGCTCCTCCAATTCTGCGTCAACCTTTGCAAAAACACTCAGCAACAGCCGCTTTTTCGCGTTGGCGCGTCGCCGCTTTCACATTCACTTCCGCAGTCGCCCTCGCCTTCGCCACAGTCACAATGCGGCTCCCGACCCGTCAGCCACCCCATCAGAATCGCAAACGCACACCCCACACCCGGCTCCACATCAATCGCGCCCGACGGGCAGTTCTTCGCGCACCCGCCACACTCCATACAAGCGTCCCGATCGACCATGACAGCCTTGCGCGCCCTGATCTCAAACACCGCATGCGGACAAACCTCCACACACTTCCCGCAGCCAATGCACTTTTCCTCATGCACCGCCAACGTCACGACGTTCTTAAAATATCTGTGTTTCATGCTCATCTTCATCGCCCCTATCTGAGAAAAATTCGTTCCACCACTAGTAAAATCGCGCCACTGCCGACCGCAGCAATCATCAACGGCACCGCGACCTTCATTTCCTTCAACACCCCAGACAGCGACGTATACGTGGACGCGCCCGTGAAGTTCATCGCCAAATACGCCGTTATCGCAGGCAAAATCAATAGCATCTCCGCTACGCGAAACAACGCAGCGCCCTGCCCTAATGCAAGCTCCGCAGCCACCAGTGCCCATGCCATGCCCAGGAACCAGCCCTTAAACGCAAACGCCTTTCCCGGCACCCACGGCAACAGCACCGGTGTTGCGACGGCGCCCATAAAAATGGCGCCCAAAAAGGCAATCAAATCCATCCATCCTAAGTGTACAAGTCCAAAATAACTGAGAAAAAAACCAACGAACAGAACAATCAAGACGGGCTTGATTGCACCAACTAGTTCAATCGGCGTTAACACGAGCCGATCATATACAGTGAAATGGACGCGCCGCATCTCCGCCGTCGCCTGCATACCCGCATCAAGAAACGCCTTGACGTCCTTGGCTCGCACAGGCCCGTATACGACACGGAAGCCGGACTGTTTTGCCACCTCGTGCGCACTGACGCCAGGCGCCCCAAGTTGCGGCAGGACCAGCGTTCGATGCGTCACCAACTGCGCAAGGTTCGTATCTGCGACGCGCCGCAACAACTCCGCCGTGCCAAACGTCCCTTTTCCCGCGGCGCACCAGACGTTGATGCCGTGCGTGTCGAGCACGAGAATCCATGCGTGCACGCCAACCAGTTCTTTGCGCAGCGCGTCAAAGCTCATCTTATAATTCGCAGTCACAAGCACAGGCGATGCCGCATCTGGCGTCCCCAAACCATAGACACCTGGAACGACTATAAACTTCATCCGCCCGATGCCCCAGCGCGCTTTCCACGCTCCCATTCGATCCTGCAGGTTCAAAAACGGCGTCGTCGTCATGACGACCGTTGCCTCTTCCTTTTTCTCATCACAATTGCATCCCTTGCTACAACACGTGCTCATTCAAAATCCTCCCAGCCAAGTTGTGTCCTTAATTCAGAAATATTACCAGCACATAGTTATTCGGGTCCTTCGAGTAAGTCACCGAGGTCCCTGCAAACACCTGATAACGCAGCACTTGCTGCAGTGCTTCATCTACCAGAGCAGCGCTTCCGAACTTCGCTGCAAAAAATGTTTTGCCCGCGTTGATTGCCTTATAGAGTGCCGTTTTCATAGCGTCCGACGAGGCGTTCCCTAGGTCCTTATAGTAAAGCCCCTCCTTGATAAAATAGTTCGCGGCCGTGGCCGTGCATTTTGGGTACTTGATGAGGTTGCCCTTGGCCGTGTGCGTTTTCACAATCTCTTTTGTGGTCACGCAAAAGTAGCTGTAGCTGATGTAATTTTTTCGTTGTTCTCCACCAAACGCCGGATCGTCCCACGTCGCATCCAAATAGTAGGAGGCGCCATCAATCACGACGATGTTCCACGCATGCGTGCCACGCCCCTTTGCAACGCCGTTGATATAGGCACACCGGATCCCCTGTTTCTTCAGCAGATACTGCATCGCGCGCGCGTAGCCGGCACATACAGACTTGCCGTTCACAAATACGCTGACGATATTCTGATTATCGGTAGAGTCCAAATCGTACTGCGTGTTGTTTATGACGTAGTCATGCGTGTATTTCACTCGTGTGTACTCGCTCGCATTCTGCGAAACGCCTTTCGCAAAGCTACCGTAATAGTCATTAATGGTCGCCTGACGCCTCTGTCGCGCCTGCTGCGTGCAGTTATATTTCAGTTCGAGCTTGTTGACGAGTTTGCTCCCCTCATTGGCATACCAAAGGTAATTCTGAAACCAAAAGTATTGCGGCCGGTCTGCCTGGATGCTCGCGACGATTTTTTTCACATTGCTGAGGGTGACGTCCTCCTCAAATTCAAAGAAGGTCTCCTGCTTTTCAATCGCACCACAAATCTTCTCATATAACCCCTGCCCCTGAGAACCGAGCGTCGATTTGGCCAGCAAAACATCCTTGGAAAGCCCTGCAACAGGCTTCGAGGTCGCCCGCGGAAGTTTTTTAAACATGTCTTGCAGCGGAATGCACCCAGCAGCCAACGCTAAAATCAGCGCAACCAATATTGAGAATGTAACGATCTTTTTCACCAGAATCACTCCTTCAAATGAAACAAATGGAATTGCATCAATCACTTTATTTCATAATATCATTTCACGTGAAATTTATCCACACAACTTGCCAATCTGACAATCTTTTGCTATTCTCACTGTATCGGAGGTGGTTTGAATGAGACATACGGTTCTTCGTCTATCGATCGTCATCGTCTTGATGTTTACAGCGCTGACGGGCTGCCAACGCACTGATGCGCCATCCGCGCCATCCGCGCCATCCGCGGCGCCCTCTGCGTCGCCCGCTGCGTCGGCTACCACGTCACCTACTGCGTCGCCTACCACGTCACCTCTGCCCACTTCGATTAAATTTCCTATCCCGCCACGGTTCCAGTGGGACAACGCCAACGGCTACTGTGGTGAAACATCAATCCAGTCCATCGCTCTATATTACGGCGTCTGGGTTTCCCAACAAGTCGTGCGTGATGCCGCAGGGAGCGAACTCCTACTCGACGAAAACGCCGCACGCGCGCTCACAAAATTAAAATTCAATTTTGAGTCATGGGACGACAGCGCAAAGACCCCTCAGTTTGAAAAATACATGAAATGGATGAAGACGCGCTTACTCCAAGGCTTTCCGTGCATCACCATGGTCTTTCTTGCAGACAGTGATCTCTATAGCGAGGATTACGACCATATCGTGCCGGTCGTTGGCGTGACATCGCGTGATTCACTGCTATTTTACACGTTGTATTCCAACCGCCTCATCTCCCGCCCATTCAGCACACTCGCAGCAACGCGAGACACCTGCGATTCTGAACTAGACGACGGTGGCAACATCCCACAAAATGTGGATTACGGCATTGCAATGAAAGGCCTGAAAGACGCCAACGGTGCGTCGTATCCGACGCGGCTCCGCATCAATCGGTCGGATGAGCCAAATGTTTCGCTTGGCGAAACAGCCGTCAACCTAAAAGGAACTGTGACGGTTTCCGGTCTTAAGCCCGGCAAAAAATACGCCTTATTGCGCTATGACGACCTGTCAAACGTCCCGACGTCAGGCGATGCCACCGCATTTCTTGCTTCAAACTATGATCACATGACCTCCTTCACGGCCGAAACGGCCACGTGGACGTTTGTCGACCCGGTCGGCATCCTATCCAGCGGCGCAACCTACTACCGCTGCGTCGCCGCCGACTAGTCGGCGCAAGGGGCGCAGGGGGCGTAGGGGGCGCAGATGCGATCCGCGAACCATTTTACTTTTTCGCGGCTCCTTCTCGATTTTGGGAATATTTTATCTTAAATCGATAAAATTATTCTTTTTTGTATAACGAGTTATCTCCTTTTTCTGTGGGCGCGTAAATATTCTAACTCAGCATCGCTTTCGCGCAAAAATGGACCTTTTTTTGCTCGAAATACGGGAAATCTCTCTGATTTTTACCTATATTTCCATTTTATGGGACAATTTTTGCATTTTCGAGAGTCAAAATCCGAAAGATTTCGGAAAAGTTGTCATATTATCTGTCTCAAAAAAAAAAGAGATAACCCGTTATCTCTTTTTTCTGTATGAGCGATAATATTCCAACTTTCTGCCATTTTATGGAAGCGCAAGCGCTTTCGGCTGTGGCTGTAGCAGTGGATATGACTGTGGGATGGGGTTGCGCCCCATCCGCGCCCCCATCGCCGACTAGTCGGCGATGATCAGCCCATCAATGATATCCGTCGCTGGCGCGAACGGATCCAGAATCGTGTACAAATCCGCCATCAACAGCCAGCCAGTCTTGCTGCCGTATTGGATGCTGATCCACTTTTTGTCGTCGGTGGTCTGCAGATAAATCGTCTTGCCCACTGGGATCAAAAATGCCGTCTCTTGCGCATCAATGTTCGACGTCTTCAGGAGCGGAAGCGCGACTTTCGTCTTGCATTTGAAGTGGTTCATGCTATAAAACTTCTGCGCCACAAACACCAGTTTGCTAGACGCGTTCAACTGATATTTCACTTTCGTAAACCAGGTCATTAGGATGTTCATGCGCTTTTGCGTCGAAACCGCGCCGTTGCCGAGCAACTTGAAATCGCTGAGCCAACCAGGCACCGTGCCGCGCGCGGAAAAGGCCGTTGGCTTCACGCCAGCCACATGAATCGCGTAGTCGTCACTTGGTCCAAATTCATCCACAAACAAATCAAGCACCGCATCCTTTGCAGTCAAGTCGCCGAGGTACACCTTCTTGCTCGGGGTATCGCAGGCCACATTCCACTTCACAACCGCCGCCTTTGGCTTGCCCGTATCCTGCAGCGCCAGTTTCATGCTGTAGTTCGAAGGACTGGAATAGGTCAGCGTTTCGATGACGCCGTCCTGGTCAAAATCAAGTTTCGTCCCAGTCGGCACATAATAGAGCGACCCGCCAAGAACAGCAATTGCGGCACTAATCAGCTTCACGTTGACTAGCTGGACGAGGGTAAATTTGCTCGCCGAAAAACCTGTGTCCGGCTGGTACCAACTGTACTTTCCAAAATAATCAGCGTACTTTTTCGTCTGAAACACATAGCCCGCGCGCGCATAAATCTCATTCTTCGCGAAACCAAGCGTGTCCACAGGAAGCCCAATCAACTCATCCCACATCAATAGGCGCGTGTCGCTGTCGCGAAACACCATGCCCTCGGTAGCCGCCGGATCCTTTGTAGGCGCTGCAGTCTCCCCCGCCGCGGTCGGCGCCACCGTCGCCAATGGCGTTGTGCCTGGCCCGCCGCTTGGCGACGCGCTCTGCGCCCCGGTCGGCGCCGTCGTGTTCACGGGCACGCCCCCGCCGCCCGGTGTCAAAAAACAACCGCTCAGCAAAAATACCAACGTAAGTAAAACAGCTAAAATACTTAAGTTCCTCTTTTTCATAATAATTCCTCCTTCTTCGTTCGCCCTATCGCTTGCCGTGTTCAAACGGCTCGCCAGATGCTCTTGGCGCCTGCGATGACTTCGAGAATATGACAAGTGCAATCAATGTCACAACATATGGGAATATCTTCAGAATGACGCCAGGAATCTGCGCCAAGGATGGAATGACTTGGGAGACGTTGGCGATGGTACTCGCGAATCCAAAGAACAGAGTCGCGCCGAGGATGCCGAGAGGCTTCCACTGTCCAAAGATGAGCGCGGCTAGCGCAAGAAAGCCTAACCCAAATACATTGCCATTGAATTCGCCCGAAAACGTAACTAGAATCACTGCGCCGCCGAGACCGGAAAATGCGCCCGAAATCATGACTGCGATATAACGTATGCGAAATACGTTGACACCAGCGGCATCCGCGGCTTGCGGGTGTTCGCCACACGCGCGGAGGCGAAGCCCAAACGGTGTCTTATAGAGCACAAAGGCGCCGACTCCAAGAATCAAGAATACAAGCCACGAGGTCCAGTAAGTGTCTGTGAAAAGAATTTTGCCGAGGATAGGGATGTCCTTTAAAAATGGGACGTCAAACCCGGTTAGGCCACTCTTGATTTGGATGTTGCCACTGCCCGTGATGTTGCGCGCCAAAAAAACGGTCAGCGCTCCCGCAATCATGTTGATTGCCGTACCACTAATGACTTGGTTTGCATTTAAACTGATGGAAGCAAATGCGTGCAACAGAGAGAACAGCGCACTCGCGAGCACGGCCACCCCAATTCCAATCCAAACGGCTTCCTGCTGTGGCATAAAATCCTGCAACTTATAAATCGTGAACGCACAGGCAAAGGAACCGATGACCATCAATCCTTCCAACCCGATGTTGACTACACCACTGCGCTCCGAAAACAATCCTCCAAAAGCAGCAATCAAAAGCGGTATCGTAAAAACAATTGCATAAGGCGAAATACTTTCAATCACCGAAATCGCTTCATTCATCTTCTACACCACCTTTTTCATCTTCACTTTTTTCATCCTCATTTACCACAATGGGTTTTGATTCTTCTGCGATGCGTTGTCGCTCCAATTTACGCGGTCCCTTTTTCTTGGTCCATTCAATCACACGTTGAATCAGAATGCTGGTCGCTGCAAAATAAATAATGGTTGCGATGATCGTATCCGCAATTTCAGGCGGGATACTGGTTTTCGCATTCATATAGCCTTTTCCAGTGTATAAAATGCCAAAGAATAGCGCTGCCAACAGGGCCCCAAGCGGTGTGTTTGCACCAAGGAGCGCGACGGCAATCCCATCAAACCCCTGTGTGGGCATGACCCCGATTTGCATGCTCGTTGCATTGCCCATATACTGCGCGGCGCCAGCTAATCCGGCGAGGCCACCAGCGATCATCATGGAAAGGATGATATTTCGATTCACATTGATTCCGGCGTACTCCGCAGCGTGTCGATTAAACCCGACCGCCTTAAGCTCATAGCCCAGAACTGTTTTATTCAAAATAAATGCAATCAAAATGACAGAAGCAATGGCAAAAAATAGTCCTAAATTGATCTCGGAACCGCCAAAAAGATTGCTTAGAGACTGCATTTTGAAACCAGCTGCATCTGGAATTAATTTTGATTCTGTTTCTAGAAACGGACCTTTAAAAAATGCTGGAATCGTGTAGTATACGATCCAATATGCAATCCAGTTCATCATGATGGTGGAAACGACCTCATGGACATTGAATTTTGCTTTCAAAAATCCTGGGATAATGCCCCAGATTGCTCCGCCAAGACACCCAGCAAAGACGACAAGAAGAATCATCACCGGTTGTGGAAATGTAAAAGTGAGTCCAACCGCAACAGCGCAGAGACCTCCGAACAGCATCTGACCTGCCGCACCTATGTTGAAAAGCCCTGTTCGAAATGCAAATGCGACCGAGAGCCCCGTAAAAATAAGGGGCGTCGCCTTTGCCAGTGTATCACCCAATCGTGTAATGCCATTCGGCAATAAAAAGCCAAGTCCACCTTGAAACAAATTCCAGTAACCGTCAATCGGATTACTACCGATCGCGAGCATCAATAAAGCGCCCGCTACGAGCCCAAAAAATGTTGCCAGGAGGGATACAATTAATAAGTTTAGACGGCTCTTTTTCATTTGGCTTCCTCCTTACCTATGCCCATCATCATCAATCCGACTTCGTTTTCATCGGTATCTTTTGCATCGACGATGCCGACAAGTTCCCCATTATTGATGACTGCAATGCGATCGGAAATGCCCAAGATTTCGTCTAATTCGAGCGAGACCAAGAGAACGGCTTTTCCACTGTCACGTTGTTCTAGAATTCGTTTATGAATGTATTCAATGGAACCGACGTCCAGGCCACGTGTTGGTTGGACCGCGATCAGCAAATCTGGGTTCAAGTCAATTTCGCGACCAACAATTGCTTTCTGCTGGTTGCCACCCGAAAGGGAACGCGCAAGTGAAAAAGCGCCTTCGCCCGCTCGAACGTCGAATTGTTTGATTACCTTATTTGCATGATTGTTGATTTCTTTTTGATTAAGAATGCCTCTCTTAGAAAAGGGCTTTTTATAATATACTTCAAGCACCAAATTGTTTTCCAAAGAGTAATCTAACACGAGTCCACGCTTTTGCCGGTCTTCTGGAATGTGTGCGATGCCGGCTTCAATTCTTTTTCGAATCGAACTGGATTTGATGTCCTTGCCATTTAAAAGGATGCTTCCGCTTTCCACCTTCCTCATTCCCGTAATCGCTTCCATGAGTTCCGTTTGTCCGTTTCCGTCTACACCAGCAACACCAAGTATTTCACCGGCGCGGACCGTAACGGAGAAATCCTTCAGTCCTAACACTTTTTTGTTGCTCATCACATTCAGATTTGCAATCTCAAGAATCGTTTTACCGAGGACTTGAGGCTTCTTTGCAATCTCAAAATCAATCATGCGCCCAACCATCATTTCGGCCATCGTTTCTTGGCTTGTGCCCAATACATCAACCGTCCCAACTACTTTCCCTCGTCTGAGGACGGTGCAACGATCTGCTGCTGCTATGATTTCACGCAATTTATGCGTTATTAGTATAATCGATTTACCCTCTTTCACAAGATTCTTCATAATTTTTATTAATTCCAGAATTTCTTGTGGTGTGAGTACCGCGGTTGGTTCGTCGAATATCAAGATCTCTGCATCACGGTATAGCATCTTTAGGATTTCCACGCGTTGTTGCATCCCAACCGAAATATTTTGGATGCGCGAATCAGGTTCTACATTCAAATTGTATTTATCCGATAATTCTTTGATTTTCTGCGATGCAAGTTTTAAATCCATTCCCAAAATACTCATTTTGGGCTCTTTCCCAAGAACGATATTTTCAGTTACGGTAAAATTATGGACCAGTTTAAAATGCTGATGCACCATCCCGATGCCTAAATCATTTGCGATATTCGGATTTGAAATGTGCACTGCCTTCCCATTCACTAGAATTCTACCCTTATCTGGCTGGTACAATCCAAATAGCACTGACATCAAGGTCGATTTCCCTGCCCCGTTTTCGCCAAGCAACGCATGAATCTCGCCTTTTCTCAATTGTAATGTAATATCATCGTTCGCCCGAATGCCAGGAAAATCTTTCGTAATATTGAGCATTTCAACAACATTATCCAAAACGATCACCCCTAAATTCAACAGAGGGGATCCTTAGTAGATCCCCCCTTCTGAAATAATTATTACGCGTTATACTATTTTAATAGTTTGCCTTGCTTATCTGATACAACGATCGTCTTATCTTTGATCTTTGCCGTCACTTCTACCGTCTTTGCAATGGTTGCTGCCGATAGATTTGGATTGTCGACTGGAATTCCTACGCCATTATTTGAAACATCAAATGTCAGAGTCTTTCCGCCTGGGAACGTGCCAGCATTATTAGCAATAATCTCATCGTAGGTTGCTACATCAACTTTTTTCATAGCTGACGTCAAAATGATTGATTTCGTTCCTTCATAAATGCCGTCCTTGTATTGATCTCCATCAACGCCAATGATCCATACTTTTTCGCCTTTTAATGCACGATCTTTCGCTTCTAGAATCGCACCGCCACCAACGCCACCCGCTGCGCAGAAAATTGCTTTTACGCCGCGATCAAACATGGTTGCCGCAAGTTGCCCGCCTGCTGCGGAATTATCAAATGTACCCTGATAAACAAAGTTTTGTTTATCCATTGTAACTTTTGTACCATAATTATCGTTCGCATATTTAATTCCTTGTTGGAAGCCCCAGTTAAACTTTTGCACTGGCGGAATTTCCATGCCACCGATGAAACCAACAGGGCCTTCTTTTAATTCCACTGCAGTTGCAACGCCAGCAATAAAGCCAGACTCGTGCTCAGTAAAGAAAATGGAAACGACGTTGCTGCCAACTGTAGGGACTCCACCTACATCTGGTTGACCATCAATAAAAATAAATTTTGCGTCTGGGTATTTCGTCTGTGCTTTTCCAATTGCAGTCGCAAACTTAAATCCAGGGCACACAATCAGTTTATAGCCAGCATCGTAAAGATTTTGAATCTCTTTCAAGTAATCTGCCTCAGTTTGCCCAACTGGCTTCAAATACTTTGATTCTAATCCAAGTTGATCTGCAGCTTTTTTTGCGCCCTCCCAAGTACCTTGATTAAATGACTTGTCATCAATCGTACCCGAATCCGTGACCATACCAATTTTCAACTTCGCCACAGCTGGAGTGGTTGTACATCCAACTGCTAGAGTAACTAACATCGCCATAGCTAAAACAATTGCAAAAATCTTCTTCATACTTTCCTTCCTCCTTTACAAATTTACTAACTTGGTTAAATTCTACATCAAAAAAGAACATTATTCAATGACTAATGTTCTTTTTGGAATTAATATTCAACTTTATGCAAGTTCTTTATCTAGGTTGGTAACATTCCTTGCAATATACAGGCTTTTCGCCGTTTGGTTTAAATGGAACAGTCGTTGATTTTCCACATTCCGCGCAAACTGCTGGGAACATTTCTCTCTGCGCATTGCCAAAACCGCCCTTGCCACCTCTTTGACTTGCCTTCTTCGCTGCTCTACAATCAGGACATCTTTGTGGTTCGTTATCAAACCCTTTTTCCTGATAAAAAGCTTGTTCGTTTTCTGTGAAAATGAAATCTGACTCACAGTCCCTGCACTTAATTGTCTTATCCGCCATTACAATTGCCTCCTCGATTTTACTTGCCCAAATAACTACGTATAAAATGTATACCACATTTGATGAAGAATAGATACATTTTAAACGCATTTTCTTTCAAAAAAGTAAAAAGATTGCCTTATTCCGTCAAAAACTACAAGATTCACTTGTCGGAGTAGCGAATTTCAACATGCGTCGCATCACAAAACGGCATATTTGACGAACGGCCACAGCGACATAGTACAACCCGATTTCTCAATTCATACAAGGTGCCATCCGCGGACTCAATTGGAATTTTCCCCTTTACAAAAAGCCCCCCACTGGCGCGACACTCTGGGTCTTGCAAGGCGTCAATGGATGGCTCGTACTCAATTTCAAAGTCGTTTCCCTCCTTATCCCTTGCAACAAGTCTGCCAGACGGACACTCCGATGCGGCGATGATTGCTTCCTTGCGGAACAATGGGTTCCCAGAACTCTCGGTGAGTTCCCACACATTGCCCTCTTCTCGATGGCAAAAACGGGCATACGCACATCGATTGTCATCCAACAAGTCAAGATTTTTACTGACCATCACGGTTGCGCGCGCTTCATAGTCCGCTCTGGAAGCAACTTCTTTACCCTGGAATTTGCTCTTTTCATGCGCCCCATCACAAAACGGTGCGTTCAAAGATTTCCCACAGCGACACAATGCATACGTCTCCGCCTGTGGCAATATACGCCCCGCGTCATAGACATACCCTTCTCCCATCGGCACAATGACCTGCTCCGTCAACGGCACGCCTCCAGTCACAATATAAGGCCCGTCCTTCGTAATTTTAATCTTTGGGTCTCTATGCGACTTCTCAACGGGCAACTTTGGCGCACTGGAAAGATCAATATGACAATACCCGCCAGGATTCTTCTTCAAATAGTCTTGGTGATATCCTTCCGCTACGACAAAATGCGCGAGCGGCTGCACCTCAACAACAATTGGTTTTGTATGTTTGCGTTGTTCTTTTTCAATGAAAGCAGTGATGATGTCCAAATCTTCTGCGTCGGTATAATACACGCCAGTTCTGTACTGCGTCCCCCGGTCATTGCCCTGCCGGTCTTTACTCGTCGGGTCAATAATGTTGAAATAATACGTTAGAATTGTTTCGAGCGACACCTTGTCAGAATCATACCTCACAAAGACAGTCTCGCTGTGCCCCGTTTTCGCAATGTCATAATAAGTTGTCTTGTTAGACGATCCGTTGGCGTAGCCAACACTGGTCTCAACGACCCCGTCGATGCGTGAAAAATATTCTTGCACGCCCCAAAAACACCCACCTGCAAGATAGATATCCTTCAACTGTGTTCCCATCTCAACTCACCTGCTCTCTTTAAAATAATCCGCGATTGCATTCACCGTAATGGATTGTTGTTCCTGTCGCGAAATCGCAGCAGCATTGTCGCCCGCTTGCGGACCATAATCACCAAATTGCCCATGATTGCCACCACTGATTTCAAAATACTTCGTATCGTTCGGCATCAATGGAATGCTCTTGTCAAAGGTATCTCGTTTCACCACACCATCGCTTGTGCCAATGATGGAAAGTGCCCTGAGACTCGTCTTGCTCAAATCATTCGCCGTGTAAGCTGCAAGTAATACGATACCTTTCAGTTTTGCTGCGTTGCCTGCGGCATATGCACAGGCCATGGAACCACCAAGAGAATGTCCCCCAATGATCCAAGTTTTGATATTTGGGTTGTTTGCCATCACACGGTCCGCAGCATTGATATCAAAGACCGCAAGGTTGAAAGGCATTTTCACAAGCACACAAGCAAATCCTTTTTTCGCAAGCAACAGCATGAGTTGTGCATAGGCTGTGTCTTCTACCTTTCCACCAGGATAAAAAATGAATCCTGCCGAGACGGGTTTCGTTTTCGGTAGAAATGTAATCGTGTTGTCACCTTGTTGCACGGTCACTGCGGTATCTGCAGCAATGACGGTTGCTAAGGGTTGTGTCGCGTGATAATAATCTTGCGTATAGATGAAAAATCCCGCCACACAGAGCACAAGAATCACTGCAATCACAATCATGATGCGTTTCAGCATGAAAACACTCCCCTTAAAAAAACACCTCGTCACATTTAGTGTAATATTACACCAAAAGCAACGAGGCGACAACTATAATTTTTCACTTTAGTCCTTATGCTTACCCGAATACAACGACCCATTTGTCAAACACAAGAAAATCCTTTCCTGACTTCACTAAATAAACAGCGGTCGCAGACTCTTTCCCATCCACCATGATTGATAAATATACCGTCTTAAAATCTTTTGAAGCGACCCCGTCGAGTGTCACTTCGGTCTTTGGTGTTTCCGTAAATGATGCGGGAGCTGTAGAATATACCTTTAGTGATTTCGCATCCACCTTTGACAAATCCATCGCAGCCATTTCTTCCGTCAATTTTTCTTTGGTAATTGGCGCATCTTTCGATTGATACATATTGTTTAATACAACGGTTGCATCTTTCGCTAAGAACCCATTATAAAACTTAAAAGCGACTGATTCAGGAGTCGTTTGTGTATAGGCATAAATGCCTCCGCCTACCAACGCCAACACGAGTACTGCCACAACAATGATGATTGGCACTGCCTTTGATTTTTTCGGCGCCATGTACTGCTCTTGCGTAGGATCATACGGTGGTTGCTGATTGTACATTTCCTGGTTTGCTGCGAACGGCGCAGCTGGTTGTGTCTCATACCCTTGTACTGGTTCTACCGGCGTCTGATTGATTTCAGCAGGTGCACCACAACTCACACAGAACTTTACGCCATCTTCATTTTCTTTGCCACAATTTTTACACCACATAAAAATCTACCTCCTCAAAATAGTTGAGTACTTTCGGAAAATCTCGAAACCGTAGAAAGCAAGCATTCCAAAGTTTCTCTATTTCTCGATTCCCTCTGCTTATACCGCACTTCTTCTATCATTACGCCTCGCAAATAGTATGATTATTACTTGTTTGGCGGAATGCTTTCTGCAATTATTTAGCTCAACTTAAAGCTAAAGATTTTTTTATTTCCCGCTTTGTCAATGGCAGTCAATGTGTATGCCCCTTTGCCTTTCATCTTGCCGGTCGCTGGCCAGGTGATGGCCGTTCCATTCTTTTTGATTGTTTTCGATAATAGATTCGCATCCGTGACGACAAGTTTCACAATTCCTTTGGTCTGACTCTTGTTTTTTAAGAGTAAATCCTTCGTCGTAGTCACCTTGATTAAGGGTTTCACTTTATCAATATTTTTGATGACTATGGTCTTCTTTGTAATTTTCCCTTTAGCCGTAGCGACAAAGGTAAAGCTACCGTTCACTTTAAATGTGTGACTCGTAAAGTTTAGTTTCCCTTTGTTGGTTTTCGCTGTCACTTTAATATTTGTGTTCACAAACTTTGAAGGATAGGAATTGACCGTAATGATTGGCGGCGCAGGTGTTGGTGTCGGCGTCGGCTTTGGAGTTGGCGTCGGCGTCGGCTTTGGGGTTGGCGACGGTGTTGGAGTTGGCGTCGGTGTCGGTGTGCGTGTCGGTGTCGGTGTCAGCGTCGGAACTGGTGTTTTCGTAGGTACTGGTGTTGGTGGTGGCACCACATAAATCGCACCCAAAGCGATTGCAACAGATCTTGATCCATCGCCATTCCCATCCCTTGCATAAGGGATGTTGCGTGTCGCAAATACATCTGCACTTGTTTGCGTGACCATCGTCGAGCTCGCGCCACCATCAAAATTGATCGCATTCCACGCACCTAAATCAAGCATAAAGGTAGCTAAATCTTTCATCGACATGCCATTACTGTTCCCATTAGGATTTTTGTATTTATCATATCGTCCATCTGCAACGACAAAATACATTTGATTTCCGTCCTTCGAAATACCGACTGCCGTACGTGGATCAATTGGATTCACATAACTCGCTGACTTTCCTGGCACATGCGAAAAATCTGACGGAATAACGCCATCCTTCAACAAGACAGAACCTCCAGGGACGCAATATTTAAACTCGGTCAGTTTCAATTGGGGAACCGGCGTGGCTTTTGGGTTTGTCGGTGTCGGGGCCGGTGTATTATTTGCCAGAGGGATAAATTTCAATGCAACACCCTTTTGAAAAATATTACTTAATAATGTCGCACCAGACCCTGTCGACGTGATGACATAGCCATTGCTCGGAATGGTTGTCTTTGCTTGTTTGACGCGCAGTTCTGTCATGATACCATTTGTGACCACGAGTTCAGAGACTCCCGAATATTTTGAATTTCCAATTGATTCCGCCGTGTAATTTGAATCATATTGGCACAACGTTGTCTGCCCTTTGTACTCTGTATTCAAACTAGAAATTTTGTATTGTTTCCCGTCCGCCCGTTTCACATACAAATATGGATGTAGATATGAAATTTTCGGTGCGCCCGTCTTTTTTTGGTACAAGCACGCATATACGTCACTTGTCGCATTGAAATCAATCGAGCTCTCAAGCAATTGATAGCTTTTTACGATCGGTCCTCGCACATTGTTGCCATTTCCTTCCCAGCTAAAAAATGATGCATTGATTGCAGCATTCGTATTGAAATACTTTGCATACGACATGACGGTCATTGAACTCCGAATACTATTCGAGACCAAAGGTTTAACAGAAAGCCCCGCGGTTCTCAAGTCCAACCGCGTGATGAAGACATTCACATTTGCTTTATACACATTTTCCGTCGTCTTTTTTGAATAATAAATGCCTGGCACAAGCTTCGTTTCCGTGAGCGTAATCGCAGCAGAATTGGCATAAGCAGAAAAGAGTGTCGTAAACACAAAAATCATCGTGATAAGTTTCACTTTCATTTTATGACCTTTCTCCATGCGTGCGCAACCTCACTTTTACCAAAAAGATAAATACGTATAGTTAATTGTACTTTAAAATGCACATCTTATCAATCCTTTATTTCCCACTCTGATTCCGCATTAGAACAGGCATATCGCAGAAATGAGCGTTTCCGCAATCCCACGGACACATATTGCCAAAGTACAATCTACGGCGTTCGCCGGAACACAAAGCACCTCGATACACATCGGTGCGATCATTTGTTTCCCAGGAAGCTCGTTCCTTTCTCCATCATAATATCGCACTTCTAAACGCACGTTGCCTTCGGCCAGCGCTCCAAAAAAAAGATGCAGCGGAAGGTTGCGATCAAACGGAGCCAAGTTTAAGCGATGAAAAAACATTTTACTATAATCGGTGCCTGCAGACTTAAAACAATACATTCCAAGATTTCCATTCGAAAATAGTTCCAACTTAATATACTCAAAGGGATTCTTCATTGTTTTCTCAATGTCGCCACCTTTTAAACTTTTTTTTGGTACAAACGCTTTTTCAATTTCTTCTTGCATCTCACTTGGCAAATGAACAACGTCCGTTAAGGCACGGGGACCGTCCGCTTTATCGTTTGCGTCACGCGGAAGATAGAACACCCTGCTATGCTTTAGAAGGTATTTGTAAACTGGGATACTTGCTAAATCCGTCGCATACACGAAGTCTACCAAAGCAGCAACCGCAAAAGTCGCTGCAATTTGACTCACGTCTTCTCGGTGCCAAAAAGCCGTCGGGATTTTGTTCGCGCGGCAGCAAAGCAAAAGGTCACGAAGTGCTTCAAGCCCATCCTCTCCTTGCCAGATGGATTCAATCATGACGAAATGAGGTACGTCCATGATCAGTTGTGTTCTCCAATGGGCCGGTTCGAGTTCTAATATGTGACTTTGCGCTGAAAAGAAAGGCACTTTGGTCGCATCCGAAATGGTTGCAACCCTTAGGTCCCCTACATTAAGACGGCCTAGATGGTGAAATAGGCGATTCTGATTCGTTTCCAAAGAAGCACCTCACTTTCGCAGTTTCAATTTTTTCAGGATTTTATAAATGATACGTTTGACTCCGCCTGTTTTATAAATTTGTATCGTTTTTTCAAACACATTTCTGGAATGATTGATGTCCTTCATATATTCTACATCGCTCATGATGGCTTCCGCTTTTAATTTCAAAATCGCCATGTTCGCCTGACTCAAATCTGCTCGCAACTGGTCAACGGTTTCGGTTAATGCAAAAATTGAATTGTCCCGTTTCCAAATCTTATTCTTCAGGTCTTTTGTCTCGGTCTCAAATTTCTTCAAATCCAGGTTGTTTTTTAATTTTTCAATGGTGTCCAGCAGACTTCTTTCGCGGATTTGCATGTTCTTTTCAAGATCTCTGACATAATTGCGGTCCACTTGCGTGGGAATCGATTTCTTCACTTTGCTTTTCACAGCGGTAAAGGCCAACCATTCGTGAATGATACTCGCCTCCACAATATCGAAATACGGCTCCAGCAATTCCATTATATTTAGTAGATAAAAAGTGCCCTTATGGTCCGGATGATCCATAATCCCAAACGGTACCGTGATCACAAACACCCCATCATCCTTCAATAGGCGTTGCGATTTCTCGATAAAACGCTCTGGTTGGACAAGATGCTCCAACACCTCAGACATAATGATGGTATCAAACTTTTGATCTCCAAAATCCTGCTGATAAAAATCAGCCGCTTCAAATTTTA
Organism: Clostridia bacterium; assembly: GCA_037133315.1. GTDB lineage: Bacteria > Bacillota > Clostridia > JBAXOJ01 > JBAXOJ01 > JBAXOJ01. Next base: position 1,825 of record JBAXOJ010000019.1, on the reverse strand, counting down.
ATCTTGCCTGCACCTCTGGGCTTTCCGCATCCCGATAGGTATTTGCACTTGCAATCGTTTCTTTGGAAATATCCACACCATACACATGAAAGCCTTCTCGCGCAATCAGGATATCCGTTATTCCCTGTGAACAACCCACATCTAATACATCTGTCATTTTAACTCTTTGACAAATCCAGTGAATGCGCTCCCTCGCTTTTGCGGTTGAACTTGGATACAATTTCCCAAAATACACGTCGTTAATAAAATCCAATTTATCCACTCCTCATGCTTTGTAGAAACAATTATTTTCTTAAGAACCCATTTTATCATTGGAATCTTGCAAGTGCAAGAAACTTCGGTGCAAGCTATTTCACTGTCACTTTACACTTCGCCGTCTTCTTGCCATCCAAAGTTGTCACCGTCACAAAAGCGGTTCCTTTTTGCATCGCATACAAGACGCCGTTAGTCGTAACCCTGAAAACCTTTAGGTTGTTTGATTTCCAAACAGCCTTTTTGTTAGACGCATTGAGCGGAGTGATGGTCGCAATTAACTTGTAGCTCTTTCCCTTCGTCATCACTAAGCTCTGTTTGTTCAACTTGACACTTATCACCGCATGCGTCGCGGTTGGCCTCGCGGTTGGCGTCGCAGTTGGCGTCGCGGTTGGCGTCGCAGTTGGCGTCGCGGTAGGCGTCGCGGTCGGCGTCGCAGTCGGCGCTGGAGAATTCAAACCAGCAAACACCGAAGCAGGTACAGCCACTTTGGCGATTTCAGCAATGATGATTGCTCCGTACGTTGTGGGCGTTTCGTACAAAAAATTATTCACGATATTATGCGAATACTGCCCACTCGTGCCGGGACTGATACACCAGGACCACACGAGCCAGCCCGTATCATAGATATTTGACTCTTCAATGATTGCTTGATAATCGATAAATCTTGCCGCTTCATCTGAACTCGTCTGAGAAAATTCGCCGATAATCATACAAAGATTTTTATCCTTCGCTGCAACAATCGTATTCGTATAAAGGCTACGCGGTTGCGCCGAATTCCACGGATGCCATGAAAACATCGTGTTGTCCAAAGGATCTGAATTCGCTACTTCATTGCCACATTCGAGGATATAACTCGGATCTCTTCCATAACCCGCTGCATCAATCATCAACGGCACGCGATATCCTGCGGTACGCAGTTTCCCGATAATTTCAATGTATTTATTCTTCCAGACCGTTTTGTCTACGACATTCCCCGCCTCATTCGCGATGTTGAGAATGAAATAGTTTTCGTATTTTTTTACCATTGCGACCACATCCGCCCTCAGCCAGTAATTCACGCTGACATCAATTTGGTCCCACTTGCCCGTTGCATCCCACATGCCGACGATTGGTATCAATTTGCCTGCGACCGCCTTACTCACCGCGCCATCCAACACGTTGAGCGGCACATTTGCGGAATCATCCTGCCAGAAAATACGCACCGCGTTGGACTTGGTTTTGGCGATGTTTGGAATCGATTTTACGCCGCCCCAGTCCTGATACATGAAGAGTGTGTTTACGCCAACTGGTCGAAATTTGACGTGGTTGCCATCAAATAGGCTAGTGTTCTCCACATAAAGGCCACGATAATCTTCCGGCATCGCCGAAACAGTGACTGCGTCAACCTTTGTCGTGACTGAAAAATTGGTTGTCACAAATGAAACGGCCATGACGACTGCTAAAATTTGCATGATGAACTTTGGAAATTTTTTATGCATTGTGTCCTCTTTTCAATTAAAAAGATGATTCACATTTATTGTAACACAGATTCCGCTTCGGGGGCGAAAACGTTTTTCAAGACACTGTCCAC
>JBAXOJ010000018.1:0-22308 GCA_037133315.1 Clostridia bacterium | reverse complement strand
GTGCTCAAGGGCGCGAAGCTCATTGGGACCAATCCGGATTTGACGGGGCCGACGGAAAAGGGCATTGTACCTGCGACGCGAGCCTTGATTGCCCCAATCGAACTTTCGACTGGAAAACAAGCGTATTATATTGGAAAACCGAATCCGCTGATGATGCGGCATGCGCGAAAAAGACTTGGTTGTACCAGCGAAGAGACCGCAATCATAGGCGATCGCATGGACACAGACATCATTGCCGGGATTGAATCCGGCATGGATACCATTCTTGTGTTGAGCGGGGTCACATCGGAAGAGATGTTAATCAATTTCCCGTATCGACCGAGCTATATTTTCAATGGGGTTGGCGATATCATCGATTAATACCCGCCATTGTCACTTGGGGCCCAGATGTTTGCGACGACAGCTGTGCTGACCCGACTCCAGGCGGTGCCAAACGCGTCACTCGCGCTGCCACTGCCACTGCCGACCGGGGTGGCACTCCAATTTAAGGTGTTCAACATATTGTAATAGGCCGGTACCAGAGATGCGGCTTCTGAAACTTTGCCGCCCATTCGGCTCATGGAATAGTTTTGTGTTCCGCCAGGAATCACGACAATCCAAAAGAATTTTTCGGTCGTCTGACCAGCGAATTTTCCATTGATGACCACGACAGCGCCAAGGGTTGTTTCGATATGGTTGATTTCTTTGAAGGTTGGGGCATATGCCTTTGCGTAAAGACGTGCAACGGCGAGTGCGGATTTTCCATTGACATCATCGGTGACCGGGAAAATCGCGGAGAGGGAACCAGTTGGGCTTGTTTTTGCATTCATTACGTCCGTCCATGTTGCGGTGGTGCCTGTTTTGTAGAGGAAGAGCCAGCCAATGCTATTGCCATCCGTTGCCTCGTCGCCTGACCAACTGCCAGGATAGTTGAAGGATATGGTGTATGTGCTCTGATTCAAATAGGTTTTTGGATTGTTGAGCGGCGCGTAGATGAAGTTCGGTGACAGCACAAATGCTTTCCACCCTTTCCGCACTTTTGCTTTCTCGGTTGAGGAACAGGATTGATAAAACAACTTGATGTTAAGGTATGCCTGTGCTGCTTGGATCAGGGTGTTTTGGATTGGCTTTGAAATGCTAGCCCAGTAGGTCTTGACCAGAGCTTTGACGCGGTTTCGTTCCGCGGTTGAGGTGACAAACGTCCCGCCCAGCGAAGTGGAGCGCAGATAATCGATGAGATTGTAGTACAGCGGCATGAGATTGGTGTGCGTGAAAATCACTTTCTTTATGGTGAATTGAAACACACTTTTATTGCCAGACTTGTCTCGCGCAGTTACGACATAGGTGCCTACAGCAGTAAATTTCTTTTTTGCGGGCATAGCAATTTTTTTTGCATTTTTCGTCACCGAAACGGATTTGAGATTTGGTTCCACAATCGAAATGACAATGCTACTGTTGCTCACGGTTTTTTTGGTCGCAATATACTTCCCGAAATCTGCTTTCCCGCGAATTTTGGGCTTGGTATGATCACTTGCGGCGATGGTTAAACCGGGCAATCGCAAAGAAATTGCAGTTGCAATCGGTGCATTCATTGATAATACGAATGCAAACAATGTACTGAAAATCAAAAGGATTTTTAGTTTTTTCATCATACATACCTTCTTTATTTTAATTTGCTAGCGTTTCCATTAAGTTGGCCCTGCAGTTGGCACCGCCGTTGGTTTTGGGGTTGGCTTAGGGGTTGGTTTAGGGGTCGGTTTCGCCGTTGGCTTTGCAGTTGGTTTTGGCTTGGTCGTTGGCTTTGGCGTCGGCTTTGAGGTATCCTCTTTTGTGCCGATGAGGCAGGTGACATCGTATCTTCGGTAAATGCTTGTATGCAACACCCCATTATGAATGATTTTTCCATTGAGGTATTCTGTCCGGTATGTGGTTGCCACGTAGCCCGTGTGTCCCAGACCTGCGTTAATATAAGTTTTCTTGCCTGCAGGTAGCGTGTCAGTGAATTTCGTAATGGTTCTCCATGGATCGACCTTCGTGACCACAGAGCGAATGACCACGCGCTTGACCTGTGCGGGATCTTTAAAGCCGAGGATTGACATGTAGAGTTCGTTTCCTACGGTGTAGGCAACCATTTTGATTGGAAAGCCGGAAGTATTTCTAAACTTAAAATCTACGGTCGGATGGGAAACAGTTGCGTCCTGTCCGATTGGCACGTATTTTACGACAAACGTATGGTTCTTTCTATAAATGACATCTAAATCTGCAAGCAACACACAATTGTAAAGCGTAGAAGATGTTTGGCACACGCCACCGCCGTATTCCGTGACGATTTCTCCGTTGTTGTAGGCGTATGCTTCTTTAAAACCCGTTGCCGCAGAACGTGGACCAACGATGTTATTATAGGAGAAGATATCACCAGGGTTAATGATTTGACCATTGATTTTGCTGCATGCGAGGCGGATGTTGTGTCCGCGATTGCGTTGGATTTGGTCATTCGACCAGAAGGTCGTATGCCAGGAACCGAGCGTATCTTTAAAGAGTTTCTTTTTCATTTGAGCCATTGTAACAGATGGGGCAACCACCTTCGCTGGCACGTCGACGGAAACGCCACTCGCATCTTTGAGGCTATTGAATGCTTTCAAAAATGCTTTCTTATCGATGCTCAAACCATAAGATTCAGGAGTATAAGTCATTTTACCGTTTTTTAACATTGCCTTTGCATTTTGAAATTTTGAAGAAAGTTTTTTGTACAACTTTTCTGAATCGACGGGGGCTGGGGTAGTAATCGCCGTCGTCACATCGACAGCGCCAAGTGATAAGGTCCGCAGACGCGAGAGTATTTCGGATTTTAATTTAATGATATCGATTCTTTCTCCTGGCGTCCCGGCTGTGAGTTTCACTTTCTGTGACTTTGTGATGATGGTATATTTGAATTCATCTAACGAAGAACTCTTCGCAGCCATTTGATCGAGAATGGTTTGAAGCGCTGCATCGTCAACGGTGACCTCTGCCTCCACTTTCGAAGAACGGAGCATGATGTTGATAAAATCACCCAATCGGTTGAATAAATCGCCAGTGCGCCCAAGGGAGTACGCCTTTTCTGTCAACGCATCAATATTTACGCTTGCACCTATTTCTTTATTTGTAATCACCAAGGGTGCGGGACTTGTCATAATGGTCATTTGCCCTTCCTCTGAAAAAGTAGCATAGCGCTCAGTGAGTTTTAGTTTCAACGCGTCTTTTGTGAGACCGCCGACATCTAAATCCCCCACTTTGACGCCTTGCAATACATTTGTATTCGTATAAACATAGACACCCGCGCCTCCTAAAATCAATGCGGAAAGGCCGACGACTACAATCAATACAATCAGTAGAATTTTAACACCTTTATTCATTCGTTTCTTTTCTAATGGTTCAGACATAGTTTGCACCTCATATATATTATTTGTAACTAATTAATTATAATTAAATTTACATATATAAGCAATGCTTTGCACGGAATCAGATATAAATTTTGTGTTCCTTTAATTTATTCATACACATCCGAAAATCGCGGATGGGTTGCACGGCTCGTGTTTCGTCTTGCAAGAGCAGGGTAGCGATGATTGCATCATCAACATCCAGTCTCTGAAACACAGTGCGATAATATTCATATGTCGAAAGATTGTTTTCCGTTGCAGCGTTAAACACGCCGCCATGGAGCGCCAACAGCGCAGGAATTTGACGGATTAAATCATACACATCTGTAACGCTACGGTATTCATTGGTCGGCGCTGCAATCGGTGTGCCTGTGGCAATCGCGGAGAGCGCATTCGTCAACAAATTGGTACTTGATTTTTTGTCTTCTTCTGGCGGGCCGTATAACCAGGAAAGACGCAATACGACGGTTTCGGGCAGGGTGGCGAGAATTGACAATTCCGCCGCTCTTTTATGTTGGGCATACACATTGCTTGGAAGTAGCGAATCTTCTTCGGTAAATGGGCCTTGCCCGCCAGGCTTGATGTAAACTTGGTCGGAACTCATAAAAATCATTTTTGCACCGATTGCCTGACAAGCCAATGCAATGTTTGTGGTGCCCTGTTGATTGACGGCGAAACTCAAAGCGGGATTAGATTCACACAAGCGCGTGTCTGCAATGGCGGCGGCGTGTAGCACGAAGTCGGGGGCGCATCTTTTGAGGCCCGCCATCGTGGCGTTCTGCGCAGTGATATCAAAATCTGCGCGGGACAAGGGAATCACACGATAGGTATCGGGGTAGTTGCGCTCAAAATAATCGATGAAGCGTGAAGCAAAAAAACCAGTTGCCCCTGTAATTGCAATTGTTTTCATTTAATCCACCTGTCCTAGAATTAACTTCCCGAAGAATTGAGGCTGATGGAAGTCGGGCGCATCCAACTCGATTTCATTCCACATGCCAAAATGCGGGAAGGCGGTCTCATCGCCGCATTTATAAAAATTACCGTACACCGTATCGCCCGAACACAAGGAATGTGGGTTTTCGAAGACTTCGCACAAAGTCTCAAAAGGCAACTCTAAACAAGTTGTCCAACAGTGCGGGTCGATTTTTGAAAGCAGGTTGAGGTGGGGTTTATACATGTGTACGATTGGTTTTTTGTCAAATCGTCCTGTTCGAATGGACATACTTGTCGTGCCGCGCGGATTGATTTCAATATTGAGGTAACGCGGATCGTCAAGATACGGCTTCAAAAAGAATTCCACGCAGCTATCTTGATATATGTCGGCTCCATCCTGCGTCTCGGTCGTGCGGAGTATTGTTTCGGGCTCATGCGCGATAAATTTCACAGCAAGGCGCGTGTTATCGTGGCAAAGAAAGATATCGACCTTTGGCTGGTAGCAGTTTTCAGACCATTTATAGGTGTCGATTTCGATTGTGTTTTCGCCAGAAAACGTCAAGTGTTTCTCATAGGGAATAATGAATTGTTTCATTTGATTCCTCCGCAGTTCTTCTTGTGTCAAAGGTAACTTGAAAAAAGGACTATGTCAAGACATTTTGTGGTAAAATGTAAAAACAGAGGGGGCATGCATCAGATGAATCCTGCAGAATCCAAAAAAAATCACAAGATGGGCCGTGCGCGACTTGTTGATAGCTTTCAGTTTGCATGGCAGGGCGTGCGCTTTGCGTTTTTGCACGAGCAAAACTTTCGGATTCACGTCGTGATGGCCGTGCTTGCCATTGGCGCGGGCTTGTTTTTTGGAATCAGTATTGATGAGTGGGCCATTTTGATCGTGATTACAGGCATTGTGCTAGCAGCGGAGTTGTTTAATACTGCAATTGAAGCAACCATTGATCTGCAAACGACCGAACTGCATCCGCTTGCAAAAATTGCGAAGGATTCCGCTTCCGCGGCGGTTTTGATTCTGTCCGTGGTGGCGGTTGTGGTTGGTTTGATTATATTTTTACCAAGAGTGATACAATTCGTACAGAAAATATTGTAAGGAGCGCTTGCAATGGGAACTGAAAAAAGGGCAAGGACGAGTAGAAATTGGTTGAATATTTCGTGGATCCTATGTCTTATGGTCTGCATTCTTTTGACGGGCTGCGCGCAGACGCCAGAAGTGAAGCCGCTTCCGAAAAAGATGCCGCACACGACATCGAAAACGGAACTTTTGGCGACGTCATTACCGACCATTGGATTGGAGCGCGTCAAAGCCGCAAAAATTCCAATCTTCATGTATCATGCAGTTTCTGAAAAGGTTTATGATGCACGGTATTCGGACAATTTTTACAAACCGTCTCGCATGGAGGAAGACATTAAATATTTGAAGGACAACCACTATGATGCGATTTTTGTGAGCGATTTTGGGAACATTGGGAGTTATCAAAAGCCGATTGCACTGACGTTTGATGATGGATACAAAAACTTCTACAATACGGTATTTCCATTATTGAAGAAATACAAGATCAAAGCGACCCTTTATGCAATTGTCGGAAAGACAGGAGAATATGGGCGATGTGGCTGGGATGATTTAAGAGAGATGGAAGCCTCGGGATTTGTTTCTGTGGAATCACATTCCATGAATCACTTGGACATGAGCACGCTGTCAAATACCGTTGCAGAAGCCGAACTGACACAGTCGAAGCGTTTTTTGCAGGAAATTTTGAATAAAAAAGTGACGTCGTTTTGCTACCCGGTCGGGGGCTACAACAGCATGACCCCTGAGCTCGCGGCGAAGTATTACGAGTTTGCGTTGGACAAGAATGGTGGGGTTTACGATATGCTCGAACACGACAGGTATTTAATCCCTCGCGTTAGGATGAGCCGGGACTATAAACTGTCATTTTTTATTGATACGTGTAAAGAGTCTGGGGTCGTGCTAAAATAACTTTACACAAACTTTACAAAAAGCAAATGAAACATTTACGCGGTCAAATTATAGTTATATTTGTAAAGAGAAAAAAATATTAAAAGAAGAGTAGAGGAGTGTTGAACGATGAAAAAAATTATGGTAGTAGCAAGTTTGATTGCAACGGTTTTGCTGGTAGGGATTTTTGCAGGGTGCAATAACACAGCGAGCACGAAGACGACGGGAGCGGCTTTTGACAACACGAAGGCAATTTCGGTTATTACGCGAGAAGAAGGATCTGGCGCAAGAGGCGCATTTATCGAAATCATGGGCATTGAAATTAAAAATGCAGATGGCACAAAGCAAGACAGAACGACAACCGAAGCGATTGTTGGGAACACCACAGATTTGGTCATGTCAAATGTTGCAACTGGACAGTATGCAATTGGATATGTGTCACTCGGGTCAGTGAACGATACGGTCAAAGTTGTTAAAGTAGATGGCATTGCAGTTTCGGAGGCAACCATCAAAGATAAGAGTTACAAAATTTGGAGACCGTTCATGGTCGCATCGAATGGCGAAGCGAAGGGCATTAAGAAGGACTTCATCGAGTTCATTTTGAGTAAGCAAGGCCAAGACATTGCAGCGGCAAACAACACAGTTAAAATAAATGATAATGCTGCAGAATACAAAAGCAAAGGTTTAAATGGAAAGTTAGTCGTAGCGGGATCTTCTTCAGTGACACCGTTAATGGAAAAATTGAAAGAGGCATACGTGAAGCTGAATCCAAACGTGACCGTCGAAGTACAGATGAGCGACTCATCCGCAGGCATCGCAGCAGCGATTGACAATCCTGAAATCTTAGCCATGACTTCTCGTAAGTTGAAAGATGGCGAAACCCTGATTCCAGTGGAAATCGCTTTAGATGGAATCGCAGTCATTGTGAACAAATCAAATCCAATTGATAACCTTTCAGCCGATAGCATTACGAAAGCGTTTACCGGAGAATTGAAACTTTGGAATGAAATGAAGTAAGAAAAGCATGAAAGCGAGGACAAGCAGCATTGAAAAAGAAATTGATTGATAAGCTAAGTACTGCTATATTCTTTCTCTGTGCATTGGTTTCTATCCTTTCCGTATTACTTATCTGTATCTTCCTTTTCGCTGGCGGTGTGCCAGCGATGGGGAAGATCGGTTTTTTTGATTTTTTGTTTGGACAAGTGTGGAAACCATCTGATTTACCCGCGTTATATGGCATTTTGCCAATGATTGTGGGAAGTCTTTACGTCACAGCAGGCGCAATCCTTATCGGGGTACCGATCGGTATTCTGACCGCCATATTTATGTCGCATTTTTGTCAAAAAGGGATTCATAAATTTTTGAAGCCACTTGTTGAATTACTTGCGGGAATCCCATCCATTGTATATGGTTTTTTTGGATTAATGGTTTTAGTGCCGCTTATACGAGATCAATTTGGTGGAAATGGAAACAGCATTCTCACCGCATCCATTCTTTTGGGCATAATGATTTTGCCTACTGTAATTAGCATCAGTGAAGCCGCGTTGCGCGCTGTGCCGGACATGTACTATGAAGGCGCTTTGGCACTTGGTGCCACACATGAGCGCAGTGTGTTTAGCGTCGTCCTACCTGCTGCAAAATCAGGTGTATTTGCATCGATTGTTTTGGGCATTGGTCGCGCGATTGGCGAAACGATGGCGGTCATCATGGTTGCAGGAAATCAAGCAAGAATGCCAGTGGACCTTTTGAAAGGCGTGCGCACGCTGACCGCAAACATTGTTATTGAAATGGGCTACGCGCAGGGACTGCACCGAGAAGCGTTGATTGCAACCGGGGTTGTTTTATTTGTATTTATTTTATTATTGAATATTTCGTTTCATTTACTTTCAAACAGAAAGCAGGTGAAGGGATGAAAAGGACTTCGATCAATCAAATATCATTGAATTCGCGCATTAAAACATATTTAAGAAATCCGTTTTCGTTGCTGATGCTACTTGCGGTAACACTCGCAGTTCTGATTACTGTGGTCGTGCTCGTGTATATCGTGGGGTATATATTGGTGAAAGGCGTACCGTATTTAACGCCGTCATTATTTGAATTCGTATACACATCTACCAATGTATCATTGTTTCCATCTATCATAACGACTCTTTTCATGGTGGCCATATCTTTGGTGATTGCTGCGCCAATCGGTATTTTCTGTGCAATTTATCTCGTGGAATATGCAAAACGCGGCAATCGGTTTGTAAAATATGTGCGGATTACGACAGAGACATTGAGTGGCATTCCATCCATTGTGTATGGTCTTTTTGGACTCTTGTTCTTTGTCATGGCGCTCAATATGGGGACGAGTATCATTGCGGGATGTTTGACGCTCTCGATTATGATTTTGCCGTTGATTATTCGCACCACAGAAGAGGCTTTGAAATCTGTGCCGGATACGTTTCGCGAAGGCAGTTATGGGCTTGGGGCCACGCGATTGCGAACGGTTTTTATGGTCATCTTACCAAGTGCTGTGCCAGGGATACTTGCGGGAATCATTTTGAGCATTGGTCGTATTGTGGGTGAAACAGCCGCGCTCATTTATACTGCTGGTACAATTGCGCAAATCCCGACGAGTCTCGGGGATTCTGCGAGAACTTTGTCGATTCACATGTACTCATTATCGAGAGAAAGTCTGCATACGAGTGAGGCCTATGCAACGGCAGTGGTGTTGTTAATTGTAGTATTGATTATTAACTTTTTTGCAAATGTGATTGCGAATAAATTCAAAAGGGGTAAATTATGAATAATGTATTTGATGTATCTAATTTAGATTTGTATTATGCGGATGTTCAAGCGTTGAAAAACGTCAATATTGGGATTGCGGAGAAGGAAATTTCTGCGCTGATCGGTCCGTCAGGATGTGGAAAGTCGACCTTTTTGCGCGTGCTAAACAGAATGAATGATTTAATTGAAACGTGTAGTATTACTGGCGAGGTGTTGTTCAACGGGGTCAATATATATGAGAACATCGACGTGACTTTATTACGAAAAAAAGTTGGAATGGTCTTTCAAAAACCGAATCCATTTCCGATGAGTGTTTATGATAATATCGCATTCGGACCGCGAACGCATGGCATCAAGAAAAAAGGACAGCTTGATGAAATTGTCGAAAAAAGTTTAAAAGCGGCGGCGATGTGGGACGAGGTCAAAGACCGTTTGAGAAAGAGTGCGCTGAGCCTCTCGGGTGGACAGCAACAGCGTGTCTGTATTGCAAGAGCGTTGGCGGTGGAACCGCAAGTGCTTTTGATGGATGAGCCGACTTCCGCACTTGATCCAATATCTACTTCGAAAATTGAAGACCTTATGCTCGAGCTGAAAGAAAAATATACCATCGTGATTGTGACACACAATATGCAACAAGCGGCGCGAATTTCGCAAAAAACGGCATTTTTCCTGCTCGGTGAAATCATTGAATTTGCTTCAACAGATGATATTTTTTCATTGCCAAAGGATAAACGGACAGAAGACTATATCACAGGAAGATTCGGATAAACTAGAGTGGAAGGATGCGATTGGTATGAGACAAAGTTTTGATAAGGAACTGGAACTGCTGAACTTAGATATCATAAAAATGGGAAGCATGATTGAAGATTCGATTGACAAAGCGATCATTGTACTAAAAAAACAAGATGCGGAGATGGCAGAAGCCGCAATCAAATATGATGATGCAATTGATGAGATGGAGCGTATTATTGAGAGCAAATGCCTGAAACTATTACTGCATCAACAGCCTGTCGCGCGTGATTTGCGATTGATTAGCACCGCGCTGAAGATTATCACGGATATGGAGCGAATCGGCGATCACGCAGCAGATATTTCTGAAATATTCCTCAGAATAGGGGAGGAGCAATACATCAAACAACTCGAACACATTCCGGAAATGGGAGATGTGGCGGCGAAAATGGTGCGTCTCAGTGTAGATGCCTTTGTGAAACGAGATATCACACTTGCAGAACAGGTGATCGCTATGGATGATCAAGTGGATGCGTTGTTTAATGAATTAAAGGCAGATTTGACAGAATTAATGATTCAGGACAAGAAAAACATTGACCAGGCCGTTGATTTTCTTTTGATTGCAAAGTACTTGGAGCGGATTGGAGATCATGCTGAAAACATCGCGGAGTGGGTGATTTTCAGCGTGACGGGTGAACATAAGAATACGAGAATTATGTAAAGGGGAAGATCAAATGGCGCTAATCTATTCGGTAGAAGATGACGAAGGCATTCTTGAACTTTTGTCTTGCTCTGTAAAGATGGCAAACATGACGTTTCAAGGTTTTGAAAGTTACGCGGATTTTGAAGAAGGAATCAGAAAACAGGTTCCGGATTTAATCTTGCTCGATATTATGCTGCCAGTTGTGGATGGGATTAGTATCTTGAAACTCCTCAAAAATAACGGGAAATATAAAAAAATACCAGTGATTATGCTATCTGCAAAAGATCGAGAGAATGATAAAGTGACGGCCTTTGAGTTTGGCGCAGATGACTATATTTCTAAACCGTTTGGGGTTTTTGAATTGGTGGCGAGAATCAAAGCGGTGTTGCGTAGAAATCAAAGTGAGAGCGAAGAGGCAAACTCGTCAACCATTATAAAAGCATCAGGCATTGTCATTGATATTGAACGACATACGGTCAGGTTTCAAAATAGTGAAAAAAATAGTATAATCAATCTTACGAACAAAGAATTTCTGCTCCTGAAGTATTTGATGTCGAACCCAAATATTGTTTTAACACGGGATCGACTGCTTGAAACTGTTTGGGGTTATGATTTTTTAGGGGAAACGAGAACGGTTGATGTACATATTATGAGTTTAAGACAAAAACTTCATGATAATGGCGATACGCCAACATTAATTGCAACCGTCCGAGGAATTGGTTACAAATTTGTGTACTATGATTAAAGCAAGGTATCAGATTACTTTTGGAATAAAGGAGGCCGCGCGTGCGTAGAAAGATCTTTTGGTCAATCATAATAGTTTCTCTTTGTTCTTTAGTGATTTTTGGGGTATTATCCCTGTATTTCATTGATGATTCCTATACGAAAAAGACAGAAATTCATTTGAAATCGTTGATTTCAATAATAAAGTTAAATCCGACAACGACTGCATCGTTTCAGGAACTTGCAGAACAGTATTCAAACAGCATTGGTAACGAAGTGCGCGTTACGTTTGTCAATAAAAAAGGACTTGTTCTTGGTGATTCACTTTCCTTGGAAACATATCAAAACCATAGCAACAGGGCTGAAATCATGGATGCGTTTTCGAATGGGGTCGGCACAAGCATTCGATTATCGGAAACGAATGGAATGACCAATATTTATTATGCAGAACGATACAATGCTGATACGGTGATTCGACTTTCTGTTCCATTACGAGAAAGTTTGAATTTTATATTGTTTTCTTTGCCTCTGATTTTGCTTTCTTTACTTCTAGCGGGGGCCATTGCATTGTTTTTATCAGGAAAAATGAGTAAGCGGATCATTCAACCGTTATTAGATTTTTCTGAGAAAATCGATATCGCGACCATTGGGACGAGGAAGGAAAGTCTTTTGATTCGCGTGCCATATGAAGAGCTTTTGCCCATTGCAAATCGCTTTGATTTATTAGAGATGAAGCTAAAGGCACACTTGGACGAATTAATGAATGAAAGCAATAAAATAAAACTCATTCTCGATAAGATGCGTGAAGGTGTTATCATTTTAAACAAAGAAAAAGATGTGCAGTTGATTAATAAAAGTGCAGTGAAGCACCTTGGTCTGGCAAAATTCATTCCCGAGAAAATGGACCGATTGAGCCAAGAAATTGACATGGAAAAAAACATCCTTTTCTATACTAGAAACGTCGAACTTGGGCAAGCGATTGATCATGTGTTTGAAACTGCAGAGACTACAATCTTAAACTCTGCGGAAGGAACCTTCACCGAAAAAGCGTTGCGTTTTTATATAAGCCCGGTTGCCGATGCTTCTGGCATTTCTGGCGTTGCGATAATTATTCGTGACGTCACAGAAATCATTCGGGCAGAAAACATTCGAAGTGAATTTGTAGCGAATGTGTCCCATGAGTTAAAGACACCAATTACTTCAATCAAAGGATTTGCCGAACTGTTGGCAAACGAAAAAGGGACCGCCAACCAGTATACAAAAGTGATTTTAGAGCAATCAGAACGTCTCCTAGAATTGATTGACGATATTTTATTATTATCTGAAGTGGAGAGCAAGACGAAGGACAGCAACATCGAACGAATCAATCTCACAGATTTGATTCAAGAAGTGATTCAAGTTGAAACAAATCAAATGAAGAAGAAAGAAATCACAGTTGATTTTTCTAGTGCGCCGATTTATATGCATGCAAATAAAAACACTATATTTGAACTATTATTAAACCTGATTGATAATGCGACTAAATATAATAATCAAGGTGGCAAAATCGAAATTAGCGTCATTGATTTGGACAAGGAAATTAAAATTAGCGTTTTTGATAATGGGATTGGCATACCCAAAGGCGATATAAATCGTATTTTTGAACGTTTTTATCGGGTCGATAAAAGTCGCTCTAAAAAGAGTGGTGGTACGGGTCTTGGCTTGTCGATTGTAAAACATATTGTGGAACTATATAAGGGAACGGTCATAGTTGAAAGTGAGATTGGTTCCTATACGAAGATTGTTGTTTCTTTACCAAAACTTTAAAAACACAAACGCTCTTTTTACGCAATGCTTACAGAATCAAGATATTAAATTTTCAAGAAATTTAATATGATTAGTCATGTAATGATTCATCAAATTTGATTTTACAAAGTAGACGTAGGAGGAAACGTAATGAAGAGAATGACGCTAATAATAAGTTTGATTTTAATGGTTGGCTTTGCATCTGGGTGTGCGACAAATAACAAGCAAGATTTAAAAAGTATTAACATTTCTGGATCCGCGATATTACAACCTTTGGTCCAAGAGGTTGCAAATCTTTACAATATGACAAACCAGGATATAAAAATAAGCATTCAAAGTGGCGGTTCACAAGAGGGATTCAAACGATTGCTTGCTGGCACAGATAATATGGCATCTTCAGATGTTAAGGCAGAAGACCTGATTTCTGTTGCTGACGCGGGAACGCTCGTTGGCAAGGAAATCTGTCTGAATGGGGTTGCTGTCATTATTGACACTAAATTTACCGCGGAAATGTCTGGAATTACACAACAACAACTCGTCGATATTTTTACTGGCAAGATTACTAACTGGAAGGACGTTGGTGGGCCAGATTTAGCGATCGCCGTTATTAATCGACCAGCACAATCTTCGATTAGGACCCTGTTCGAAAAGTGGGGTACTGGAGGCGTGAAAACAATCGATGGAAATACATCCTTGCAGACAGATGATTACATGACTATTATAAAAAATATTAATGCTACAAAGGGATCCATCGCGTATTTGGAAATTCCTTATTTAATCGACAATACAGGCAAGGTCGCTTCACTTTACATTGATAATGTGGATCCTTCCTTAGAGAATATTTATAATGGCTCTTATAAAATTTGGGGATATGAATATGTATACACCAAAAAAGACGCTTCGGAGCAGGTGAATAGATTTGTTTCTTACTTAAAAGCTGACCAAGTTGAGGGGAAAATCGAAGAAATGAATTATGGTGTTATCCGCAAACTAAGCGCAAAGGCTTTGAAAGAAAGACAATAACGACTGAATAGAAGAGGTTTGTCAATGGATCGCGATGCAATCAGTTTTTTTCGAAAATTTAAGACCGAACTTTTGGGACGTGGTATCACCACAGTGTTTGGATTTTTGATAATATTCATTACGCTTGCAATTGCTATTTTTTTGATTGCAAAAGGGATTTCGACGTTCACAACGCAGGGACATTCATTGAGCGAATTTTTATTTTCTGATAAATTTTCACCGCAGGAAAAGGTTGGAGCGACCCCTGGTCAAGTTGGCTCTGCAATCTATATTGCAGGGTCCATCCTCATTAGTTTGTTTGCACTTATCATAGCGACGCCCTTTGCAGTATCTTCCGCAATCTTTATGAATGAAATCTCACCGAAGTTGGGAAAACGCTTGTACAGACCAGCAATTGAGATTTTTGTTGGGATTCCTTCCGTTGTTTATGGTTGGATTGGATTAACCGTTCTAGTGCCATTTTTACAGGATATTTTTCAACTACAAACTGGACAGACGGTTTTCGCAGGTTCTATTGTACTTGCACTGATGATTTTTCCTACCATTACAAGTGTTTCTACAGACGCAATTCGAGTCGTTCCGCATGAATATAAGGAAGCAGCATATAGTTTAGGATGTACACGGTGGCAAATGATTTGGAAAGTGCAATTGCCCGCTGCCCTGTCGGGAATTTTTACTGGCATTGTATTAGGACTGGCGCGCGCATTTGGTGAAGCATTAGCAGTGGCAATGGTCATAGGGAATTCTGACCGATTTCCAAAGTTTCAAAATGGATTCATTGACGGATTATTATCCTCGACGCATAATCTGACCTCGAAAATTGCATCCATGATGGGAGATACAGTAAACGGTAGCGAAGCAAATGATGCTCTTTGGACCATGGCTCTTCTACTTTTTGTGATTTCATTTATTTTTATCTTAATCATTCGAATTCTTGGTAGAAAAGGAGAAAAGGCATGAACCGTTTTCATAAAAAGGCGAAAAGAAATGACAAAATTGCTACGGGAATCATTTATACTGTAGCAGCATTTTTTATTTTGTTATTATTTGTATTAACGTTTTATATTATCTACCAAGGTGCAATTGTTGTAACTCCTGATTTGCTTGGATTTTCAGGGGATGGCATTGGTAAACAGTTGTTTAATACGATCTATCTCGTGTTTATTTCACTTGTGATTTCAGTCCCGGTAGGGATATTTGCGGGCATTTATATGAGTGAATATACAAAAGTCGGAAAGCTGACCAACACGATTAGGTTGTGTATTGAAACACTCTCTTCATTGCCGTCGATTGTTGTTGGATTATTTGGGTTTTTAGTGTTTTTGCAATTGACACAGTCGCAACCGAGTGTAATCGCAGGAGCATGTGCGATTTCGATTTTGAGTATTCCGCTCATTACGCGTGTCACAGAAGAGGCAATCAGGAGTCTGCCAGAAAGCTTTCGCGAGGGCAGTTATAGTCTAGGCGCCACAAAATGGCAAACCATTGTCAGCGTATTGCTTCCGTCCGCGACACCAAGAATTATTACAGGGATTATTCTTGCAGCGGGAAGAGGATTTGGTGAAGCTGCCGCTTTGATTTTTACAGCGGGGATGAATTCGGATGTGAATTTTTCGAACTGGGACATCACAAGCATTACTTCGCCACTTAATATTTTTAGAACTTGTGATACGTTAGCGGTTCATATTTGGTCTCTTAAAACAATGGGGCTGGGAGAATTTTCGGTTTCCTTAGCAAATTTAAGTGCTGCGGTGCTTGTCATAATGGTTTTGGTTTTTAATATAGGGAGTCGACTGGTCGGTAAACTAATTGAACAAAAAATGCAAGGTCATAAGTAAAGGAGAAGATGATATGTTTAAGAGTTTAGTTTCAAAAGTAATGGTAGTTGTATTGGTATTTACGATGATGTTTTCTGTGTCAAGGACGGGGGAGTGCGCCGATCCTTCTGGTCCAGTTTTCATGCAAGATGGTACAACCGTGATGGTAGACGGTTCACCCGCTGGGTTATTAACTAAGATTGAAGATACTGGGGATGGCTATCTATCGATTTCAATCATATTAAAAGGATATGTTGGTTGGTCTTCCGCGACAACTGCGATGAAGTATGATAAAAATGTTGTTGTTCCAGTCAATGTAACTACAAAAGAGGAAATGGGAGATTTGAAAGTCTCGACAGGTTCGAAAATAGCGCCATTTGTGAATTTACTTGTTACGCCTGTTGAGCCAACCTTTTGGGCACTCGGAGGACAAATCGATAACACGACGGATGCGCCAGATGGGAACTTATTTTCAATTAAATATTACCGTGCCAGCGGAAGCGAAATCATGACAGTACCTGCGTCTTCGGAATCGACTATTTTTAAACTGATGTTCAAAAAAATTAATCCTAAAGTTGCTCTTGACAATAACACATTTACTTATGTGCAACTGTCACCTATTATTGTGACGAAATTTGCACAGGGGACGGTGGAAGTCGCGCACGAAGGGACGGAGGTCGCTGGTGCGAATCCATATTACATCCGACCAGATTTATTCTACTTGGAGTTAATCGTTCCAAAACCGACGCCAAGTCCGAAACCACCAGTTGCACCTTCAATAAATGTCGTTGTGAATACAGCGAAAACCATTTCCGGGAAGGCAGTTACAAATGGATTGGTTACTGTCATGATTCTATCAAAAAAATACACAAAAATTGCTCAGGCCGGCGCTTGGAAGGTTAATCTACCGACTTCTTTAAAAGCAGGCACAAAGGTTTCTGCGACAGTAAAAGTAGGAACCGCAGTCAGTGCAGTAAAAACGACTTATGTCATTCCTTTTACTCCTGTTGTGAAGCATATCGCTCCGAACAGCACATCTGTGAAGGGGAAAGCAACGAAAGGATCGGTTGTTTATGCGAAAATCGCTGGGAAAACATACACGGCAAAAGCAAATGCGAAAACAGGCGAATTCTCCATCAAAACTCCTAAGATAAAAAAAGGCAGTTCCATATCGGTAACTTGCAAAGCAGGCGGCAAAACGAGTCAAAGCATAGTATTAATTGCAAAGTAGAGGAGAAGAGACATGAAAAAATTATTCGGGTTGTTTTTGAGTTTTACAATTTTAGTATCGATTTGTTCGTTCGCGGTTACTGCGAGAGCATTTGATGATGCAGGTGATTTTAATTATGAGATTAATACGGTCAATTCTACCGTGAGTATTACCGGGTATATTGGCGTGGGTCCAGTTGTTTCCATCCCCGATGTCATCGAAACATTTCCCGTTGTGAGTATTGGCGATTCGGCTTTCTTAGACAATCTTGATATTACAGGCGTTGTGATTCCTGACTCTGTAAAAACGATTGAAGCGGATGCATTTTCTGGTTGCATGTTACTGGAGACAGTACAATTCGGTGGCGGATTGTTATCCATCGGGGAGAACGCCTTTGCAAATTGTTCCGTTCTGAAAAGTGTTGTCATTCCTAATACGGTAACTAATCTAGGGATAGGCGCGTTCAATGCATGTTCTGAATTGAGCACAGTGACAATCGGTATTAGCGTCGCATCGATTGGCGAAAGCACGTTTTTGGAATGCACAAGTTTGAAAACTGTTACGATTCCAGCTTCCGTGAAAGAGATTGGAAGCATGGCGTTTGGTGCTTGCACCGGACTTACGACAATAGAACTTGGAACGGGCATCACGTCGATTGGCGAATTGGCATTTGCTTCTTGCATTTTACTCACAGTCGTTACCATTCCTGAAAACGTTTCAAATATTGGGGCTGGCGCATTTTCGGGCTGCGAAAAATTAGTTGCAGCAATTTTCAAAGGCAACGCTCCCGTGGGCACCACGGACATGTTTGCCGAAACGGCAAAATCATTTACGGTGTACTTTGACAAAAATACATCTGGATTTACCACGCCATTGTGGAAAGGATACAAAACAACGAGTGAGATTTACGTCCCAGCCGTTGATGTGACAGGGGTTCAATTAAATAAGGCGTCCGGCACATTGCTTGTGCCTAAGACCGTTCAGTTGGTATGCACAATAACGCCAAGTAATGCGACAAATAAGATGGTTGCATGGTCTTCGAGTAATATAAAAATCGCAAAGGTTTCCACAACGGGACTTGTCACAGCAGTTGCTCCTGGGAAAGCAACGATTTCAGTGATCACAAACAGTGGAGCGTGGAAAGCAACTTATGTCGTTACGGTTCTGCAACCTGTGAAAAGTGTCAAATTGAACAAGTCGACATTGACTTTGCTAAAAGGGAAATCTTCGAAGCTTATTGCGACAATTACACCTGTCAACGCAAGCAACAAAAAGGTGACATGGAAGTCTGCGAATGCAAAAATCGCGTCTGTGACATCGAACGGGACCGTCAAGGGCATCAAAAAAGGAACAACCTATATTAGTGTTTATACGGCTGACGGCAAAAAATCGGCAAAATGCAAAGTCATAATAAAGTAAAGCGTTTATGAAAAAAGTTTACAACGATTTGACTAAAACAATAGAATCTTCACCTTAGTTTTACTGTTTCATGATATTTAACATATTCCTTTTCCAATAAAATATAAGTGTAGTAAATATATTTTTGGAGGAAAAGAAAAATGAAAAAAATTGGAAATGCAAAGCAAGTGAAAAGTTTGGTATCAATGGCCGTTGCGCTTATGATGGTTGTGTCTGTATTTTTTGGCATGAGTATTTCAGCAAGTGCAGCACAGGTAATCAAAGTGACATCAAGTGTCAAGTCGGGCAGTTATTCTACTGTAAAGAAAATCGACCTGAGAACGCCTACAAATGGGGCGAAAATCTACTATACGACAAATGGAAAAACACCAACGACAACGAGTACAAAGTACACAGTGCCGTTCTCGCTTTCAAAAACCACAACAGTAAAAGCAATCGCAGTAAAATCAGGAATGTTAACCAGTGCTGTCGCAACTTTTGTTTACAACATCAACGTAATTCCTACAAATCTGTCTGGTTCTGTTTCAATGTCAGGCGCAACAGCGCTTTATCCACTTGGCAAGAATATTGCTGATAAGTTTAAGGCGAAAAATCCGAATCTATCATTTTCAGTATCCGCAGGTGGTTC
This sequence comes from Clostridia bacterium, assembly GCA_037133315.1. Lineage (GTDB taxonomy): Bacteria > Bacillota > Clostridia > JBAXOJ01 > JBAXOJ01 > JBAXOJ01. The sequence continues at coordinate 3,199 of JBAXOJ010000018.1, read as the reverse complement.
TGGAACGGGACTCAATAACGTACTAGCAAAGACGGTTGACATCGGAATGTCGGACATCTATGCAAATGAAAAATTAACACAATCACAAGCAGATCAATTGCTAGACCATAAAGTTGCTGTGGTTGGCGTTGCCACGATTGTTCATCCTGCGGTAAGAGCAATGATTTCAAACGTTACAAAAGCAAATCTGAAGAAAATCTTCTCAGGCGCAATTTCTAACTGGTCAGAAGTTGGTGGACCAAACAAAGCCATTATCATCGTAAACAGACCGGCTTCTTCAGGCACAAGAGCATTATATAGAACGTGGGCATTAGATGGTCAAACAGATATTAATGGAGACGCTTCTCTCACTTCAGACGACAGTAATTCAGTAGCAAAAACGGTTTCAATTACACAAGGTGCGATTGGGTATCTTGCTTTGTCATATGTTTCTGGAACATCATTGAGCTTTGGCACATTGAGTATTGACGGAAACGCACCTTCCTATTCAAACATTTACACAAACAAATACAAGGTGTGGGGATATGAGCACATGTATACAAACAAATCAGTCACCATGAAAACCGCAGTAAAAGCTTACCTCGATTACATTGTATCTTCAAACCTGACATCAACATTAGAAGCACTCGGATATGGCGCGATTAGCAAATTAGGAACTGCTGCAAAGAATTCTAGATAATTTTTTAAAATAATTTTGAGGAGAATGAATATGAAACGTTTATTGAGTATTTTTCTTGCAGTAGCGATGGTTGTTTCGATGGCCTTCATAGGCGGAACAAGTGCATTTGCGGCGAATGGCAATCAAGGCACCTTTCTTTACACCGTTTCGGGTACGGATGCTACAATCACAGGCTATTTGCCATCTGCACTAGCGAACCCAACAGAAGCACCGACTTTAACAATTCCTAGCACACTCGATGGTTACAATGTAGTTGCAATTGGCGACTATGGATTGTTCTCAGATCAGCAACATACTTCAATTGTAATCCCAAGTTCAGTTACAACGATTGGCGCAAATGCATTTGCGTATGCAGCGAAACTTACAAGCATTACAATTCCAAATACAGTTACAAGCGTCGGCGCTTCCGCTTATGCAAATTGCTTAAAAGTGACAAGTGCTTCCATTGGAACAGGCATCACAACGATTCCTGCTCAAGCGTTTAGTGGGGACGAATTACTTACAACGGTTACAATTCCAAACAACGTGACGACGATTAGTAATAATGCGTTTGAGCAATGTGTCAAATTGTCCACTATTTCGATTGGAACAGGCGTGACGAGTATTGGCGATGCGGCATTTATTGGCGACAGAGCACTTACGACAGTCACGATTCCAAATAATGTACTGACAATCGGCGTTGATGCATTTAATGGCTGTAACGGCATGACTTCCTTCGCCATGGGAACGGGAGTGACCACTGTTGGCGACAGCGCATTTGAAGATTGTACTGGTTTGACTACCTTCACAATCGGCAGCGGTGTGACAAGTGTTAATGACTATGCGTTTAGCGGATGTACTGGCTTGACAAGCATGACCATTGGTGCAAATGTATCTAGCATCGGCGCTTATGTTTTCCAAGACTGCTCTGCTTTGACGAGCATCAATATTCCGGCAAACCTCGCTTCCCTTGGAGGCTATGATTTTGATGGTTGTGCAGCACTGGCTACAATCACAGCAGCCGCAGCAAACGCGTCTTATTCAGCCGCATCAGGGGTATTGTTCAACAAAGATCAATCTTCATTGATTCAATTCCCAGCTGGAAAAGCTGGCACATATGTCGTTCCTGATTCTGTTTTGAGTGTGGAAAGCTATGCATTCTACAATGCAAAATTATTGACGAACGTAACCATCCTGAGCGGAACGGAAAGCATCGGTGATTATTCATTTGCTGGATGCACAGGATTAACATCATTCACAATTCCAGATACTTTAACTTCAATCGGAAATCTTGCATTTATTGCAGACACTAGTTTAACTGAAATGGTTGCAAGTAATGACAACGTGAATTACTCAAGCCAAAATGGCGTATTGTACAATAAAGACGCTTCCACATTAATTCAATACCCGGTTGGCAAAACTGGTTCTTATGTGATTCCAGGCTCAGTCACTTCGATTGGTGATGACGCTTTCTACGCTTGCAAAGGGCTTTCTGGCATTACCATTCCAACAAGTGTTACAAGCATCGGAAGCAACTCATTCTTTGGTTGCGATGGACTCGCATCAGTTTCTGTTCCTGCAAACGTAACGAGCATTGGCACGGCAGCATTTGCGAACTGTGCTACACTGACACAGATTAATGTAAATAGCAGCAATGCGAACTATGAAAGCCAGTCAGGCGTGCTATTCAATCATGGCGCTGCAACTGTGATTCAATTTCCTGCAGGAAAGACGGGAACGTATACGATCCCAAGTACCGTAACAAAGATCGATGACTATTCATTTAACGGCGCAGTAGGACTCACAACAGTTACAATTCCTGCAAGTGTCACTGAAATTGGAAGCTATGCATTCCAGGGTTGTACGTTGTTAACAAAAGCTAGCATGCTTGGCGACGCTCCTACCGGAACAGAAGACATGTTCTCTGATTGCGCTGAATCATTTATGGTTTGGTATATCGTAGGCAAAACAGGTTATGAAGATCCTTGGTACGGATTCCCAACAAGAACGACGACACATGCAGTGACATTTACATCTAATTCCATTGCAGATCTTTTAAACACTGGCGACACCGTGTACGATGCATATATGAACACAGCTGGTGCCACTTTGATTACTGCGCGCGCTACGTACTTGTCAACGGAAATACTTGCGACTGCAACTTTGGATACAGTTACAAAAGCAGTTACTTTCCCAACGCTAGTCGATGGCAACTACGTACTGACGGTGTCAAGAAACGGATATATGACAAGAGACATCGCGGTTGTTGTCAATGCTGCTGACGTTGCTTTGGCTGACAAAAGTTTGATAGCGGGCGACGTGTATATTGATGGAATCATTGATGGATCAGACTCGGAAGGGCTCTTCAGTATTGCTGGCTTCGGCTATGGAGATCCTCTATATTTAGTGGAATATGATCTCAATCTCGATGGTATAATCGATGGTACAGATACGGAAACATTATTTTCCAATCTTGGTAGTGATTCAGGGGTTTACAACGAGACAATTAACTATTATAATTAAGGTCAAGACTTTTATATA
>JBAXOJ010000017.1:0-22609 GCA_037133315.1 Clostridia bacterium | reverse complement strand
TAAATTATATTTTGGTAAAAATATCGCTAAAAAGCCTCGTTGAAGGGGTTTTTTAGCGCATTTTCTTCCTTCACGCAGTCGATTTTTTACCAAATAATCGACCGTTGCGCTTAAAAAGTAAAATCACTCCCGCTCAATCCGAGCGAACCCACTACAATTGCGCTCGCGCCTTATTACGGAACTTCAACGGCGTCAGTCCGGTTCGCTTTTTAAATAATTTAATAAAGTTATTTTGGTCTTGATACCCAACCTCTTTTGAAACTTCACTGATGCTCCGCTCCGTCTCCAAAAGCAGTCGTTTCGACGTGTTGATGCGAACCTCCGTCAAGTAATCGTAAGGGGTCTGTCCCAGCAATTCCTTGAATAATTTGATAAAGTAATATTTACTGATACTCACGCTTTTCGCGATGGTAGTGATGTCAATTGCCTGATTATACTGTGCATCAATAAAGGCACGCGCACATTCAATATCTGCTTTATGAAGCGTTCGCTGCGTCTTGCGGTCACTTTGCTTTTCCTCAATCATCAAGGTCAATAGTTCCGATATCCTGAGGCTGAGTTTGAGATCCACGAGTTCGGAATTTTTCAAACTGAGATCGAACATCTCTCGCATCATCTCTTTGGCTCCCGTGCTACTCTGGAGTGAGACAACCGTCAACGTCTTGTCATTGATGAGTTCAAAATAATTCTTTGCGCAGATTCCGTTCAAATGGAAATAGTAAAACTCCCAGTTGCAATCCTTTACAGTTTTATAATAATGATACTCCATGCAATCGATAAAGACACAAGAATTGGCCACGAGTTCCACCTCAACGTTGCGATAGCGCAACAAGCCCTTCCCAGCAATCGTATAGATTAACAAAAAACTCTTCAATTTGCTTCGTTCCGTAAAATAACTGTCAACACAGTTAAAATCCCCACAAGCCTCCAAAAGAAAAGGCATCTGCTTGGACATCTGATGTGCCGAATGGGCAAAGCTCTTTTTTATTGATTTTGCATCCCGCGATGTGCGTAAAATTGCAAGCACTCCTCTTCAATCGCAACAATTGCGTATTTTTTGGCAATTATTGATATTCCCTTTGATGAATAGACATATTATAATATACAACATTGTAAGAAATCAATAGGAGGCCTGTGAAATGAATATTCGTGAAAACGTCAAAGCAATTTTACATTATGAAAACTATGACCGTATGCCAATTGTGGCTTTTGGATTTTGGGACGAGACCATCGACAAATGGATTGCGGAAGGGCATCTGACCCCAAACGCAAAAGAGTCAAATTACAACGGAGATGAAACTGCTGAAGTTACTAAAAAACTAGGCTTTGATTTCCACTGGGGTGGCGGGTTCTATAATAATGTCAGCTTGTTCCCCGGGTTTCAACGCGAAATTCTAGAGACAAAAGAGAATGGGCATCTCATCGTGCGTGACTGGAGTGGTCTGATCGTGCTCGAAAAACCTGGTGTTTCCTCTATCCCGTCTGATATCGGAACGACCTTGACGGATCGCACTGCGTGGGAAACCCTCTATGTTGATAAGCTGAAATTCTCCCGCGACCGCATCAACTGGGAATGGCTTGAGACCTTCAAAGATGATTCAAAAAGGACCATCCCACAAAATATTTACTGTGGTTCATTGTTTGGTGCCATCCGCGACTTGCTTGGCGTAGAACACCTGAGCTATCTGTATGCCGACGATGAAGACTTATACAAAGAAGTCATCGATACCTTTGGCAAACTTTCCTACGAAATTGTCAAAGCGGTTCTTGAATCTGGCGCAAAGTTCGATTACGCGCATTTCTGGGAAGATATTTGTTTTAAAAATGGCCCGCTTGTATCGCCAGTCATCTTTGATGAGTTGGTTGGACCGCACTATAAGAAGGTCACGGATTTGCTAAACTCATACGGCATTGATATCGTATCCCTTGATTGCGACGGAAAGATTGATAGTTTAATTCCGACTTGGCTTGAAAATGGCGTCAACACGATGTTTCCGATTGAAGTTGGCACTTGGGAGGCAAGCATTACCCCGTGGCGCGAACAATACGGCAAAGCAATCCGCGGCGTCGGTGGCATGAATAAAAATGTCTTCGCTGAAGATTACAAGGCCATTGACATAGAAATCGAGCGCCTCAAAAGAATGATTGATTTAGGTGGCTTCATACCGTGCCCTGACCATCGGATTCCGCCTGGCGCGATTTTTGAAAACGTGCAGTACTACTGCGAGCAGTTCGACAAAAAAATCAATAAATAAAGAATTACACACGTCTGATTTGCGGATCCGTAAAAATATCTGCTTCATCAAGACTTTTAGTAGAGAACTCCGAGACGATTGCCCCATGCGCACTTGCTTGGAACCAGTGCAGCGTGTTTGGAGCTAAGGTATACTGTTGCCCCGGCAACAAATGAATCTCGTGCCACACGGTATACGCATCGACGCGGCCCTTCGGCGCTTTTGCGCGTGGATTTTGCGTTGCCTCTCCCTCTACATAGAGAAAGATTTCTCCGCTGCGACAGCGGAACGTTTCTTCCTTCCCTGAGGCGCCTGCGATTGCAGGGTGGCGGTGTTCCGGACAGGTCTGGTGCGGGAACAGCACAAGTTCTTTTGCGCAGCAACGATCGGTGTTTACGTAAGTGATGATTTGAAGCCCTGTGCTTTCCAATTCTCCAAGTCCAAAGTCTGCAATTTCTATCCGTTCTTTTTCTGCATCAGTCAACACGATTCTTGCTTTCTCAAGTCGCTCAATCGTTTCATTCCGTGCATTCATAATCTGCCTCGCTGTCAACATTTCAGACACGCTCCTTCGTTTTGTTCAGTACTTCTAAAAATCTAGGTCTATTATACCGTTGCGCCAAGATACATGGCAAGTTGATGATGATTGCATACGCAAGCATGTAAAGAACTACGGGAAACGGCGTAAAGAATCCAAACACCCAAAAAGGCAAAATTGCCAACCAATGCCCCAGTTCCGCACGGCATGACTCAACGAGATATTGTGCTAGATAGTCTCGCGACAGGGATGCAAGATGCTTTTTCTGAAACCCATTCTTGAAGAGTGCGGCACCGTCTGGGAGAAAGCGCTTCCATCGCCGAATTCTAAATAAATGATCATAGATCTTCCCGCGTTTTTCCCACGCTGCACTGCGAAAAATAAAGGTATCGTGCTGGAAAAATCGGTCGTTGATTTTCAAACACAGGTAGGCTGCCGCAAATTGAAAAACCGGCCACAAAATAAAACAAATCACTATGGTAATCTCCGTTGGCAAAAAGATGATTTGCATCAGTCGGCACCCCCAAGGCGAATTGTTCGCCCTTTCCAAATGGTACGTTTAAAGAAAAATCGATTCAATATTGAGATTGAGAAAATGACAAAGCAAGCAAGGAGCAGGATAGGATAACAAACGATTGCAGTGAGTTTAAAGTTGCCGACGCGGAATGAAGCCCACCAGAGCAGAACAAGGACAATCAAATAGAGTGCAAGGTAAGTGAATATGCTGAAGAAATTGTATGCAACCAAGGCACGCAACAAATTGACAAATACGGAAGTGATGGCACCAAACCAAAGGATCAATAACATTAAAATGATGAGCGGGGTCTTCAAAGCACCAGAAATCATGTTTTTCGTCCATCCCTCCACTAGTTGTGAAACCCCATCGGGATACATCCGAAATCGTATGTCATTTCCTCCAATAAATAGTTGAAAGGCGAGTCCGTTTTTCTTTAGCACTTCACCCAATGCGACGTCTTCGACGACACTCCCTTTTACGCTTGCATGGCCGCCAATTTTTCGATATACCTCTTTTGAAATCAAAATAACTGGCCCAAAAAGGCCGATGTAGTTTTCTTTGAACGGCCACCCAAGCCCGTTTGCGGCGATTTGAATCAGATTAAAGAAAAACGAAAACTGCTCGTACCAGCGTTTCACAGTGTGAAACGGTTTTACCGAAAGGGTGCATTGATTTTGCTGATATGTGTTTTCTAGCTTTGCTACTGCATCCGGATGGAGCCGTACATCCGCGTCAAGAAACAACAACAACGCCCCTGTCGCGACTTTCGCACCGCTCTCACAGGCCCACGATTTCCCAGTCCAACCGTGTGGTATTTCTGTACTCGTCACGAGTGTAGCGCCAAATGCAGTTACAATCCCCGCTGTGTCGTCATCAGAAAAGTCATCCACACAGATAATCTGGTCGACTTGACGCGTTTGCGCCTTTAAATCTGCGAGCAAATGTTGTAGATTCTCAGCTTCATTGCGTGCAGGGATGATGACTGAAACCGTCTGTTCGTGTTCAGTCTCAATCGTTTTATTTAGAAATGGGCGGCGGTAAAAAATCAAAATACAAGCGACGATGCCAGCAATTACTTCAAAAATGTTGTAAAGTTCCATCTCTCATCTCCCGATTCTCTCACTCGTTTATATTCAACAATTGTTCTACAAAAAATAGTACGATTGCAAAAGGTATGTTTGCTCGTATTGTACTGCCAACTTCCAAAGATACTGCTTCAAGGCGCGCACCGTTCCAGTGCCTTGCTCCAATTTTTCTAGTCTTTGATGATAGCCAGCACGTTCCTTTTCAGTGGCAAACGCGCTAAAATAGCCCCAAACGTGTTGCGCTGCATTGATGGCACCGCCTAAGTTTATTTCGTTTTCTAATGCTAATTCTACCATATGATAAAATGAAATGACAGGATATTCCTGTTTATTTTTGAGCAGTTTTCTAATTTTAACATACACGGCATGGGCTCGTTCCAAGACCAGATACTTATACTTCGCCCACTCAGTCTCAAGCCGCGTGATGTTTTGCGGTCCAGTCGAACTCAGGATGCACTTCATCGCAGATAGATTTTTATCTTTCACTTCAAGCATGATATCTAAGTCTTTGCGAGCGATGCGCGCACAAAAATCAATGAATTCCTGCACACGTATGGTCTTGGCATGGGCCCCCGGGTGTTTCATCGGGTCTTGCTGCGCATAATGAATTTTTTGCGCTCCATCTGCTGCGCCCCATGTTTCGCGGCATTCCTGAATCCACTCTGCTTCCGATCTGTCCGACGCACTTGTATGAATTGCGTGGTGCAAATTGTCGAATACCACGGGAATCCCCAACCGTTTTCCGATTCCCAGAACTTCAGCGATGCCATAAGACTTATCGTCATTTTCAATTACAAGACGCCGCTGAATTTGTGTTGGCAACGCCAGATACTGCTCTTCAAACCGCTTAATCGCAAGCGCTTTGTCCCCATAAACGCCCCCAATATGCAAGACAATCTTATGACTTGCATCGACCCCTAAGCAATCCAACACGGTTGCATGGTATCTCAAATCTTCTTTCGCGCGCGAAACAACGGCCTCCTGCGGAGAATTTAGCACCGTATACTGCCCTGGGTGCATCGAAACACGCATGTCCGCGTCTCTGATTTTTTTGCCAATCCGTGCAAAGTCTTCCGCAAACGCGTCCCACCACAGGACCTGATTGACTGGACTCGAGCCAAAGGGAATCAAATCGGAACTGATGCGAAAAAGTTTGATTTGATTTTGGATGTTGTATTCGATAATGTGCTCCAGAGCGCTTAAATTCCAAGCAATCAAGGCATTGAGATGCGCCTCCGTTGCGTTCTTTTGGATACAACTTTTTTGCTGTGTTTGCGGAACCCCAATGGTCAGACAAGCATATCCAATCCTCATGAAACTCTCTCTTTCCATATTGTTTCTCATAATTCATTATACATCATCTGCATTACAGATTGCAGTTTTATGATATAATAATAGTATTCTGAAAGTCGAGTCAAGTCGATTCGCATGGAGGTAGGAATGTACGGTTGGAAAAAAGTTTCACAACGCATGGTGCGCATACTCATGGTTTTCGTGTTTCTTGTTAACATGCTTTTTTCTGCTACCCTCCCCGTTTCCGCCGATACGCCGAATGCAAGCGACGTCATCAACCAAATCAAAGGGTTACCAACGGAGTATTTGGGCTTACCGTTAATGAAAGGAAGCGCGAGCGAAATCAATGCGACCCTCAATACCGCTTCTGTGTTTGACGATACCAGCGTCACGTTTGAAGGCATGCATCCCGTCAAGGTCACCTCAGCAACGGGCGGTTACACCAACCCGACTGAATTCGGGAAAGTTTTTTCACAACCAAAGAATCTGTCCGCCTTGACCAATATTGAGTTACTCCTATGGTTCTATGAGGCGCTCCCGGAAACCAAACTCAAAGATGTCCGCATCGATCTCACCACCAATGCAAATAACTTTTTCTACCTCTATATCGACACTTCCTCATGGAAGGGCTACCCCGGCGCAAGCCGCATCCGCTACAACTTTTCACAGTTTAAGAAATATGGCAATCCAGATATCACAAACATCACGAAAGTCAATCTCCGCATCGCTGGCAACACTGGCATGGTCGAGAGTCTTGGTGTCTTCGACATCACCTACAATGCGCGCTCCAAGGCAAAGGTAATTTTGACGTTTGATGATGGCTGGCAGGACAATTACGACAATGCCTTCCCAATCCTAGAGGCGCAAGGGTTCAAAGGCGTGACTTATGTCGTGAGTGATTTTGCGCAAAGCAACGACCCAAATTACATGCGAAAGCCCACGCTTGATCTTCTTTACAATGCTGGCTGGGATGTTTCGAACCATAGCCAAAAACACGAGAATTATCTCATTACGCCCGGTGCGGATGCCCCCTCTATGGGAAATAGTTTTCGAATTTGTCAAGAGTATTTGTTGGCAAACGGCTATACGCGAAGTGCACGCTTCGTCTGTTATCCGGATGGCAGTTACGATGACAATTTAATTCCTTATCTAAAGAACATCGGGGCGGTCTCTGCGAGAACGACGCGGATCGGCAATATTAATACGCCGCCAACGGATGTGTATAAACTCATGCAACATTATATCGGCCCAAATACAACTTTTAATGAAGCTACCCCCTCGTCGACGCCGTCCTCGAACGACATCAAGCCATTCATCGACAATGTCATTGCCGGTGGGCAGACGTTGGCTATCATGATGCACCGTGTTTCTCTAGATAGCCAAATGAACACACCAGGGGATGTAACCAACACCATCAAAACCAAAGTCTCGATGTTGACGCAAGTCGCGCAATATCTCAAGGATACGGGTGTCGAAGTCTGCACTATGAGCCAATGGTATCAGGAACTGCAGGACGGCACAACGGCACTCAAACTTGCCTCCAAGACCGCGGTTGCTGCAGCCCGCACCGCTTATAACGCGTTGGACCCTGCACAGAAAGCACTTGTAACAAACTATGCCATTTTGACGGATGCCGAGGCAAAAATCACGCAATTGCAAGAAGAAGCCTTACAGAAAACCATCACTGAAATTGATGCCCTCCCCACTCTTGCGTTGCTCTCCCTTTCTGATAAGGCAGCCATCACGACGGCAAGGACAAACTATGATTTATTGACGCCGACCCAACAACTTGGCGTGACGAACTATGATAAGCTTTTGAATTTGGAAGCAAAAATCTCGTTGCTCGAAAACATTGCGGTCGATGCTGTTTTAGCCTCCATTCTGGCAATCCCAGAGGATGCTTCAATTACGTTGGCAGACAAGCCAACGGTTACGTTTGCGCGCGCGCAATATGACGCCTTACCCAATGACTTAAAACCTCAAATTTCAAATTATTCGGTGCTACAGACCGCGGAGGCAGTAATCGCAAACCTGACAATCGCACAAATCGTTACTCAAATTGATGGACTACCGACGAATTATGCTGGAATTCCATTGATGAGTGCTGATTTTAGTGAGTTCACCTTTACCACAAATGCAAATCCTCTCATACGGGACACGTCGGTCAATTATCTTGGTGCGAGTCCTATCAAAATCACCTCTACGACGGGTGGCGGCACGGTACCAACCGTATTTGGCAAGACGTATGCGCAGGCGTTGGATTTATCACGGCTCACGAATGTAGAGCTCCTGCTGTGGTTTTACGAACCCAATCCGCTGCTCAGCATCCGCAGTTTTCGTGTGGATTTAGCGACCACATCGAATAGCTATTATTACAAATATATCGATAGCTTATACATCGAAAATCGCCCAGGCTTTCAGAGAATTAGCCTAGATTTGAACCAGTTCATCCCGTTATTAGGTAGTTCTCCAAGCATGTCCAGTATTAAGACGATTAGTCTTCGATTAAAAGGACAGGACGGAAAATATGAAAGTGTCGGCGTATTTTCCATCAATTACAATACATCCGGCGCGCTGACCGCTACGCCTCGCCTCTCTCTACTTTATAAACCACTTATCGACGAGATTCGAATATCGTACAATAGTCTTTCCAGTTCCAGCAAATCCTTAGTCACCAATTACGGTACCTTCGTGGATGCAGAGGCAAAAGTCTCCCAACTGAATCAAGCAATCTCACTCATCAAGGGGTACACCACTACGCACAACGCAAGTGCACTCACCATTGCTCAAATGACGAATCTTGGAATCATCAACGCCACAGAATCGAATCTGTCACGTTATCAGTCTGCCATTGCACTTTCGAATCCAACTGATATCAGTAGTGAATCGGCATTACAAGCGATTGTAGATGGCGTAAACGCGGCAACGCCAACGCCAGTTTCGACACCGACACCGACGCCAACTCCAGTCCCGACTCCTACGCGTTATTCCATTTCCATTGATTGCCTCACGACAGCGAGTATGGTGATAACTGGCGATCCCATTTACGATGAAAATATGAATGAATTTGGGAAGACCACAGTCCTTGCGAAGACTTCATACTTAGCAACAGACTATATCGTCTCTGCCTCCATCAATACAACTTCTAAATCAGCAATATTACCACCGTTACCAGCCGGGAACTATGTCTTGGCAGTTTCACGAATTGGCTATTTATCTCGCTACATTTCTGTCACGTTGTCAGATGAATCCTTGGATTTAGGGGATAAGTCAATCTTAGCGGGTGATATTTCTGGAGATGGCATAATCGATGGCTCAGATTCAGAAACCCTCTTTACCTACTTAGGTTCTTCCTATGGTGACTTAAATTACATACACGAATATGATCTCAATTTGGACGGTATTGTTGACGGCTCTGATACGGAGCTTGTCTTTGCAAACATCGGAACAGCAACCGATGATTACGGCGAAACAGTCAACTACTTCCAGTAATTAGTCCTTATACTCAAGTAGGTCTCCAGGTTGGCAGTCCAGCGCCTTGCAAAGCGCTTCTAGCGTAGAGAAGCGGACCGCCTTCGCCTTATCGTTCTTCAGGATAGAAAGATTTGCCGGGGTGATACCGATGCGTTCCGACAGTTCCGTTGCGCTCATCTTGCGCCTTGCCATCATAATATCTATGTTTACAATAATCGACATCTTAATCCCCCCTCTAGACCGTCAGGTCATTTTCTTCTTTGTATAGAACCGCTTGTTTGAATAATTTCCCCATCACAAATAAATAGCATGAAAATACTGCAACCGCGATCGAAACAATCATCATGGTCGGAGACTGCAGCATGAAAATCGCGACAAAGAAGAGGATTGCTTCCGCAACACAAAGCGCAGCGATGCGTTTAATGCGTTTTGCATTATCCATGATAAACGGCTGCTGTTGATTGACATTGCGCATCAACACATACATGTTCCACACCGCGATGACGGAAAGAATTCCTACGGGATAGAGCACGATCAGCCCATTGCGAAAGAGCCATTCTTCGACGTGGCCTTCCCAAATCGTGAGCAACCATCGAAACCCAAGTGGCAGCGTTGCCGTGGTGAGGATCCCTAGTATCAAAATGACTAGGCTCAATTTCTCCATGATTCTACTTAATAAATTATTCTTCATCCTACATTCCTTCCTTTCTTCAGGGCTCCCTGATTTCACCAGTTCAAAGTATAGTTCAATATCGTTATTTCCGTAGTTCTTTGCTGCCTTTGCCTCTCATCGATCATGCGTTGCAAATACACCTTATCTTTTCCACTTGGCATATTTGCATCCAAGATGCGCAAGTCGGGCAGAATGGAATTATTTAAGTAGCCAAGTTGTTTTAAATCAATTTTATATGTGCCCTGCGCCGAGATATACTTACTGATGTTGAATTGGGCCACCGTGCGGTCCACATTGATGATGTTGAGGAAACAAACACCCAAAATCGCTGTAACTGCAAAAAATTGAATCAGTCCCAAACGCGGCACAAAACATTTTACAAGCACCCCAACGAGCGCCACCGCGATGAGCGCCATCAGCCACATGGTCAAAAATCGTTTGACCGAAAGACCGCCGTCCGCAATGTAGTTACTCATACGATAAACTGCGGAATACAGAATGGCGAGATTGCTCAAACTAAGCAACACAATGAGGGCGCGCATGCTGTTTGGCAATTTGCCAAGTCGCTTTTCCGCCAATAAAAACACGGGAGTGATTGCGGCAAACAAGAGTGCTGACGCAAACGTAATCTGCGCAAACCCATCAATCGCAGTACTTGCGCGGCTAAATAGCGTCGCCCCCGCCGGGAAAAACAAGGATTGAAATTGAACCGCTATAAATGACAGGGCTACCAGCAGTAAGGAAATCAGCACCGTTGCGAGGATTGTCACATTGAGGTGAAGCGGTTTTTCAAACGTCACTGGCGCCTTTTCTGGAATGTATTTCAGCCCAACCAGACAGGCCGCAAGGGGAAATCCGAAAAAACCACAGAAAAAGAGATCCAGAAAAATATTTGACAAATTGATGTTAAAATATCGAAGCAAATGCGTGATGGCGTCCGCATAACCTTGATCCGCACGAGAAAAAAGCGCGATTAAAATCGCCACGAGTGGCAGCGCGATGACCAATCCAATCAGAATATATTTTACTTGACTGGAGGCTTTCTTATTCTTAGTCTGCTTCATTTGTATGAAAAGCCGCTCAATCCCATTGACGGATCCATTGAAGACTTTTCGAAACATCATCGGTACATAGCGCACGGACAAGAAGTTTTTCGAAGTCCGATCAAAAAGAAAAATCGTCTGTAGAATGACCAGTCCGAGCAACGTAGGAATGGCAAAGAATTGACCTACCCCATTCGGATGCAATAAGAATCCTGCAGCTAGAAAAACGATTGGTACGCAAAGGATTGCAGCTTTCGGATTCAGCGCAGAAAGGTTGAAATCAAAATACCAGAACACAATCGCGTAATACACAATCACCGTGATCAATACAGAAAGCCCAAACCCATTTCCAACCAGTACTTCTCTCAGCCATATGCCAAACAACAGAGAAACCACCAACAATGATGTCGCCTTTATTTTGTCTTGCGTGACAACCCGTTCCTTTTCCATCGCAAATCCCTCGCTTTCATTCTCAATTGTCTATACTATACAACAATAAATTATCGTTTGTCAATAAGTTATTGTTGATTTTCACACTAGCAAATCAAAAAACGTATATTCGAATTGTTTTCTAACGCGAATTCCAATATACTATTAAAAATAGGGGGATCGTGATGCGTTCAATTGGTAAATCAATTATAGTTGGTGGTGCGTTCTTCGTGCTCGTAATTGCACTCTGCGGGCAGTTTTTGACATCGTTTGCATTTGGCACCGCGTGGCTGTTTCTCATCGCTGGCTTTTTTCTCCTCATCGCATTTTTGTCAAAAATCAAGCCAGATCAATTCAACCTCTGGCTCTTCGTATTGTTTACCCTCGGACTTTTCTTGCGACTCATTTTTGCGCTCGGATGGCACGTCGAACCGATGACCGACTTCGGGAACATCTTCCACATCGCTTCATCACTTGCCGCCCAACCCGTTCCTAACTGGTCACTCATCCTCACCTCAATGCAAACGGTTTACCAAAATGACTGGAGCATTCACATGCCCTACATCCTATATGAAGCCTTGTTATTAAAACTATTTGCTGGCAACATGGTTGCGCTCCTTTGGGCAAATGCTGTGAGTGGTGCGCTCTCCTGCGTGTTCACTGGATTGATTGCCCGCAAGATCTTCAACTCCCGCATTGGCGTGATGGCAGGGCTTCTGCTTTGCTTCAATCCAGTCATTCTTTTTTTCACCCCTGTATTGACCAACCAACACCTTGCGACCACGTTATTTTTGGCATCCCTCTTCGTCTTTGTTTGCAGACCTCTCAAGACCTCAATCAGAAACATCCTATTGACTTCCGTTTTATTAGCCGCTTCGCAGTTGGCACGCCCAGAAATGGCGGTTGTATTAATTGCGCTGACCTGTTTTATTCTTTGGGAAAGTTACAAGTATTTCAAACAAAAAAAGACGCCCATCAAAGCGCGCATGTTTCACATCGTGAAACGTCTATCTGCCTTGATGATTCCATTTCTACTTTTCGTCCTTGTTGTAAATCTCGTCCTATTACAAACAAAAATCATCACGAAACCTCCATCCCAGAATTTGATTTACAAGATCGCAGTTGGACTAAATCAAGACTCCAACGGAAGATATTCAATTGAAAACAAAAACACCTCGGTTGACGAGCAAAAGTTGAGCACCTCCATAGCAGACGAACTCAAGGATCCCGTTGCAGTCTTTGGGCTCATCCTCAAAAAACAGATGTTTCAGTTCGGCACTTATAACTATTCTTGGCCTGTACTTTCAGGCGTGGGACGCATGCTAAAGACAGATGCGATTTCTAAAACCATCTACAATCCACTCACTTCGAGTTATATGTTTTTTATCACCTTTTTAGTTCTACTTGGGGTCGTGAAAAACTTCAGAACGCGAAACAATCGTTATGTGCTTCTGCTCCTGGTTATACTCGGCTACTTTGTGACGTTTTCCATCATCGAAGTGCAGGATCGCTATAACTTTTTGCTCATTCCCCTGTTCACGATTCTCGCAGCCAATGCATTCTTGCAAATGCGCACGCTCGGGCGCTTTCCACCTAAACAAATTCTTTCAAACGATTCCGGAAATGCACATAGTTCTCAAAACTGACCTCTTCCGGCACCCCGTGGTCACAAGTCGGAATATACCCTCCGCGTGCCTTCATCAAAGGTAGTATGCGTTCGATTTCGCGGTCGATCGCGTCTTTGCTTTCGGCGATGATGCGTTTGTCAAAGCCCCCTGTCATGCGTAGCTCCGGATACTCCTTCCCCGTTCGGACGACGTCGCAACCCGAAGCCACCTCAAACGGACTCATGATGTCCATGCCAATCTCTTTATAAATCGAAATCACTGGATCACAAAACCCATCGGTATCAACTTGAATATAGAGGTGTCGATTTTTGTCAATCTGTCGTTTCCGGAGGTTGGTTATCAACTGCTGATAGTATGGAAGCAGAAACTCGCGCATCATTTCAGGCGAAATCAGCGATCCGTGATTATAGCAGATGTCCTCACCGAAAAAGATTTCGTCTATGGTCAGCGCTTCTTGACGCTTTGCGATGATGGCGTCCGCCAGTTCGAACCACGTTTTCATGCAGTCATGAATGAGTTTTGGTTCATCGTAGAATTTGTACAACAACTCCAATGGCCCAATCAAGCTTCTCAGATACATATATCCACCAATGAGTCCCTGTTGCACGATCTTTCCTTGTGCTGCTCCTGCTTTTGCAATCGGCAAACTCTGCTCAATTGCGGCGAAACGACCTGGCGTCGTAGGATCTAGGCGCCACTTGCAGTCTTCCTTCCATGTCTTCCAGTCCTTGACGGGGTGCTCGAGATACTCTGGCATAAAGCCACTGCGCCTGCCCTTGAAGTACAAGACATGTCGCCCCGCCTCATCCAAGATCACTTCGTGGTCACCACGGTCTTCCACCCACTTACTCTCAAAGCGTGGATAGAATTCAGCTTCGGTCCAACCCAAATCCCCAAGTCTTTCGATGCCATTTTCTTCGAATCCGAAGATTTCATGTATATTTGTATCCTGCCTAATATGCCCCTCTGCAATCCAACGTTCTAGCGAATAAAACCCGAACTCCCTTTGGATGATTGACGCACCCGGCTTCATTTCATAGAAATCCCGATGTCGCCGCGCTGCTTCTGACATTTCCGCTCTAGGCACCATTCCATGTATGCCATCGCGTAACGTTTCTTTGCTCATTTCAAACTCCTCCTTTGCTAATATCTCCCTGGCGAACCGCCAACGGTGTTTCAAACCGATGGCCGTCGCAAATAACCTTTTCAACGAAGGCTGGTAGGTTTTTTCGCGACCTAGTCCCTACGCGGGACTAGGTCGACCAGAACCCTACCAAACACGGGACTAGGTCGCCCAAAACCCTACCATCTTACTAATCGCGTCTCAAAATCGCAAGATTTTGCACCTTCTAATAGACTTTTCATCAAAAACGATGTATTATCCAAAACAAAAAGGCAAAAGGTAAATGCATTTGTCTAAAAATCCTCTATCGCGAACAGTCAAAAACAAAAATTGGTAGGGTTTTTCGCTAGCAAGTCCCGCGCAGGGACTTGCTAGCCCAGAATCCTACCAAGCATGGGACTAAGCCGCCCAGAATCCTACCAAGGAAGGATTGCGCCACATCGCTGCCCGTTACCGACCGTCAACTTACACGCATTTCACCGTGCGCGTCGCGCTCATCTTGCCGCCCGCCTTGCAGTTCACTTTCACGATGGTTCCCTTCTTAATCACAGGGATCTTAATCGCATAGAGGCCGGTCTTTGCGTTCGCTTTCGCACTATATGTCTTTGTGCCAATTTTCGCATAGACCACCGCACTCTTGGTTGCCTTGCCTTTGACATAGGTGCTTTTTGCCTTGATTGTGTTGACAGTTGGCGTGTATGGAATAACATACGTCGTCTTGACCGCGCTGGTCTGTCCGTCTTTTGTCACCGTTGCAGTCACTTTCGTGCCAGCGGGTAAAGTGGTGCGCAGAGGAATCTGCCAGACAGGTCCGGTCATGCCCGAAAATAAAGTCTTTGAACCGGCTTTTATGGTAACCGTTCCGCCACTAATCGACTTGCCTGCAATCAAGGTTGCGGTGTTTGTCACGGTGCTGAGCGTAGGAGGCGCGGGTGGTGTGCCCACTGGGATTGGCGTCGGTGTTGGGGTCGGTGTTGGCTTTGGTGCGACCGTTACCACCGTAGCAGGCCCTTCGGTACCATAGAAGCCCATTGTGGACACACTATAACTATCGCCTAGTACTGCGCTGCCAGCAAGTGTGAATTTGAAATCGCCGTTGTTAAGCGAACGCACCGTAAACAGTAGTGCCCCCGCTTTGCGCAGATTGACCGTGGAAAATGGCTCCGTTTTGCCGGTGACCAACGTCGTCCCAGGCTCTACGTAATTGACCGCCGCGGTTGGCAACGCGTATCCTGCAGGAATGGAACGCGCCGGGTTATCGAGACGGTTGTGTTTCAGGAGCCAATTCATGATTCCCTCAGAGCGTGTCTCGCGGACCAGTCCATGCCCCATATCGAGCGTGATGAGCCCTGAGCGCCCGTTCAGACGCATCATGCGTTCTGCTGCATACAGTTCATCTTGGTAGCTTGTTACGACATCCTCATAACCATGCAGCGCAAGCACTGGCAAATTGCCGATTTTATATACTTCGTCAAACACTTTCGTCGCACCAGAGCACGGCGCAATCGCCGCAAACGTATCAGGATACTTCAACGCCACATCCCAAGATCCATATCCACCCATGCTGAATCCTGTCAGATAAATGCGGTTGACATCAATCGGATATTTCGCTTTCAGGTTTTCAATCATTTGTATCACCAAATCAGCCGAGTTCCCCCAGGCACCACCCGTCGGGTTGCGCGGAAGCGCCATCAAAAATGGCAACTCTGTGTTATCTCTAAAATGCTCAATTCCGTAGGAACCCCAAGCGCCGCTGATTAAACTATCGATGACCGACTCTCCACCAGAGCCATGCATATCAACAATCAAAGGATAATTGACACCGGCACTGAATCCGGGGAAGTTTTTCATACGCGGGAGCTGCACATAATATTTCATCGTGCGCGATGCAAGTGTTGCGACGCCCGTACGATCGCTCGTAATCGCCGGCAATTTCGTGACCGCACCCAGTCTTGTCGGCTTCGCCAACATCCAGGTCACAATCCCTTCGTCCATCATTTGATCTTCGATCTGATTGCCTAACGGCGAGTATATCGTCGTGATATTATCAAGTCGATAATACATTTCTTTTGTAAATGCTTCCACAGCAACCGCATAGTCGTCTTTCGCCCCTTGAATCACCATCAGAGGAATTGGTTTCATCGGATAGACCAACGGCGCCCAAGGCATGTTGGTGAGGCGCGCAGCAACGACGCCAGCAAAGTACACGCCGTCAATTTGTGGATTGGCAATTGCCGTACTGAGCGCACCGTTTGCTCCAGCAGAATACCCGCCTATGAAAATGCGATTCGGATCAATTGGATACTTCGCTTTGATGCTCTTGATTAACTCAACGGTACGTGTGACTTGCTCGGCACTGCCCCATTCGACGTTGCTGCCTACAAATCTAGGTGCCACCGCATAAATTGGGATATCAAAATCCGCCGCGACCGATGCTGGCCAAAAATCCGCCACACCAGGCGAGGCAATTAAATTGTCTATTCGCGACCCTTCATTTTCGCCATGCAGATAAATATAGAGTGGCAACTTTTGCCCCACCACAAAGGTATCCGTCGTGCGTGGTTCTTGCACATAGGCGTTGAAATTCACACCGCCAACCGTCATGTTTTCGACGTGTGCGACAAATTTCGGTGCTGCCTTTGTCGGTACGAAAGACAAATTCATCACCATCATCAGTGCAAGGACGATCCCCGCAAATTTCAAAATCTTGTTTTTGTAAAACATACCATTCAATCCTCCATTTCGTTTTTTCCGATTGACATTTCATATAAATTCGCATAGATACCGCTACGTTCGTAAAGTTGCGTATGCGTTCCATATTCTACAATTTCTCCATTCGACAGGACGAAGATTTGGTCTGCGTTGACGACCGTCGCAATCCGGTGGGCGATGATGATGACGGTGTGGGTGTGAGCGACCGTGTCGAGTGCGTTTTGGAGCGCAATTTCCGTCTCCGTATCGATGTTTGCTGTCGCCTCGTCCAAGACCAGAATCGAAGGTTTAAACGCAACTGCACGGGCAAAAGCCACAAGCTGGCGTTCTCCTGCGGAAAACGTGGAGCCTCGTTCCGAGACGATATGGTCGAATCCGTCCTCGAGGTTCTCGATAAAGCCATTGCCGCTAAACGCACTTACAGTTTCGCGGATATCATCGTCTGTAATCTCATCGTTGTTAAGTTTAATATTATACCGAATGTCCCCAGAAAACAAGAAGACATCCTGCATGACAACCGCAATACACTTACGCAAATCAAGTAAATTGTAAGCCCGGATATCGACACCATCAATCATAATCTGCCCTTTTTGAATATCATAAAAACGCGCAAGCAAGGCAATGATGGTGCTTTTCCCGGAACCCGTCTCCCCGACAAACGCACACCGCTGCTTCGCGCCAATCTTGAAACTGACATCCTTTAAGACATTTTCCCCCTCATTATATGCAAACCAGACGTGCTTGAATTCGATATCCCCCGCGAGTTCCGTAATATGAATGCCGCCTTCGAACTCCTCAATAAAATCTTCCGAATCAATAATATCAAAGACGCGGTCAGCAGAAATCAATGCCGACTGGATACCGCTGAATTGATCCGCCAACTCAGCGATTGGGTTGAACAACTGCCTAATATAAGTCGTAAATGCATAGATGACGCCGACCTCAACGAGTCCCAATTTCACCGGTGAAGCAAACAACGCTATGAGTAGGGCGATCAAGACATTTGAAATCGCGATAATCATCGGGTTCGAAAGGCTGTTGAGCATAAATTCGCGCACGCTCAGTTTACAATAAATCTCGCCCATTTCGTGAAACTCTTCCCGTTTCGCCTCTTCCCGCCCGAAAATTTGGACGATTTTCATCCCAATGATGTTCTCTGCGAGAAACGAATTCAACTTCGAGAGTTGCGCTTTCACCTGTTTAAAATTCTTTCTAGCAACAAAGCGATACCCAAACGTATAGAGGATGACAATCGGAATCGACCACATGCACCAGAAAGCGAGCGTACTGTTCATCGAAAACATGGCTACAAGAATACCAACAATGAGCAGTACATCACGTACAATGACAACCAGCGTGCTCGAAAACAAGTCAGAAAGTGACTCAATATCACTATTGATGCGGGTCAAAATTTTACCGCTAGAGTTGCGGTCGAAAAACCCCATCCCAAGTTTTTGAATATGCGAAAACAAATGCGTCCGCAGCATATGCATGATGGATTGCCCTAGTTTCGTCAGCAAAATCGTCTGAAAATAGTTTGCGCCCGCCCCTGTCAATATGGCGCCCAAATAGACTAGCCCAAAAATCAGAAATAACCCAAAGTCATAAAGGCCTTTGGTCAGGTAGTTGTCAATGATCACTTTTATTATGTATGGTTGCGCGATGGTCGCAAGATTCACTACAATCGCAAGCAGGATTGCGCCTGCGGTTGCAGCCTTGTGATGTCTAAAATACGAAATCAAACGCAGTATGGTGAATCCCTTGCTTTTTCCGACAAATTCTTTCATGCTGCCGTCCATGGTCGCTTTTTCCTCTTTTTGCTTCGCGCGTTTTGCAGGTTTCAAAAATTTAAACATGATTTTCACCTGCTTCCAAATACAGTACAATGTCTGCAAGTGCTGCTGCTGAGGCGCGGTGTGTCACGATGACGGCGGTACAACCACTGATTTCCGACTTCAAATTCTCGATAATCTGCTTTTCCGTTTCGGAATCGAGCGCCGACATACAGTCGTCTAATATCAATATTTTCGGTTTTTTCACGAGCGCACGCGCCATCGCAATGCGCTGCTTTTGTCCACCTGACAACGTCATGCCGCGTTCTCCAACGACCGTTTGGTACCCCGCAGGGAAGTCAATGATATTTTCATGAACGTTGGCCGTGATGGCCGCCGCAATGACTTGCTCATCACTGATGCGTTTATCGTAAAATCGGATATTTTCCATTATGGTGTCCGAAAAAAGAAAACATTCCTGAGGCACATAAGCACATGCCTCGCGTAACACCTTGAGCGGAATGTGATTGATGTCCACGCCGTCCACAAATAGCATCCCATTTTCGCAAGGCCATACCCGTGTTAAAAGTCCTGCAATGGTCGATTTCCCGCAGCCAGTCGGCCCCATAATGGCAATGGACCCACCCGAAGGAACCGAAAAATAGATGTCCTGAATGATTTGATTTGTCGCATCATAGGAGAAACTCAGTTTCTCTGCGCGCAGCGCGCCCGTCTTAAGCTCCGTGATTGAAAAATCAGCCTGTGCATCGTCGATGGTTGGCTTAGACAGCAAGATCTTATCAATTCTCTTCATAGAAATCATGCCGCGTTGCCAGCGGTCCACGACGCGACCGATGTTGGCGATCGGCCCCATAATGAGCCCAAGGTAGGTATTAAACGCAACATAATCCCCCAAGGAAATTTCTCCCCTTGAGACGAGTGCGCCGCCCAAGACTAAGAAAACGGAAAACGCAATCCCAAAAGACAGTTGTACGCTTGGATTAATTAAGGCAAACGCCTTCGCTAGTTTCACTTCGGCATCCACTTTTTTCAGACTCAGTTGGGAAAATGTCTCTGCTTCCATCTCTTCTTGCGAAAACGCTTTGATGACACGAATGCCAGTGATATTCTCCTGCACTTTTGAGGCAATGTTAGACACCGTTTCCTGCACTTTTGTGTAACGTTTCCGAACAAGCAGCCGAACTTTCAGAATGACAAAAACCATCACTGGAATAGGCGCCAATGCAATGACGGTGAGCATCGGATTTGTCACTGCGCTCATATTAATCACCGCCATACCAGTTGTCACAATGGCATCGAGGATGCCGATAATGGCAAACCCGAGCATCATGCGCACCGCCTGGATATCAACGATGGAACGCGTAATGATATCGCCCGTGTTATTCTCTACATAATAGTCAGTCGAAAGTTTTTGCAAATGCACAAAAAGCGTTTCCCGGAGGAAAAACTCAATGTTCCTGCCAAATCCTAAAATCAAATACCGCCAAACAAACCGCGTGATAAATGCGAGGACCCCAATGAGACCAAGCAAAAACGCCGTATTTTGAACCTGATTGATATCAATGTTTTTTGCGTTGAGTCCATCGATTGCAAGCCCAAGATAACGTGGCACCAAGGTCACGAGGTAGGTCGCAACCACGACGAGTACGATGCCAAGCACATACCGCGGCCAGTGTTTTTTATAATATTTCAGAATGTAATGACTTGATCGCAATTTTGTATCTCTCCTTAAAAGTCTAGATACATTCTACAACTTGGGCATCGCAAAGTCAAAAATCTAAAAAAATTGCCAAATCACCTCCAAAAAAGTTTACAGGGACTGGAGGCTAGAAGGCGAAAAAAGTGGTATAATAGCACCGTAGAAAGGGAGAATGACATGGTAATTGATTTCCACACACATTTATTCAAAGATGAGTTGGCACCGAAAGCAATCGGCATTCTCACCGCGGCGGCAGGCATCCCCAATTATACAAATGGGACACGCGCGGGTCTGCTTGCTTCCATGCAGCACGCCGGCATCGACCTAAGCGTTTGCCAGCACATCGCCACACGCGCGGAGCAAACCCAAACCATCAATCGCTGGGCTATTGAAATGCAATCCCCGCAATTGATTTCGTTCGGCACGATTCATCCGGACTTTGTTGACTGGGAAGCCGAAATCGACTTTCTCGCAGCCGCCGGCATCAAGGGAATTAAGTTTCATCCTGATTATCAGAATTTTACGGTGGATGACACGAAAATGTACTCTCTATATGAAAAGATCTTTTCCAAAGATCTGATTGTCCTCTTTCACGCAGGTGTCGACCTTGCGTTTGCGCCACCCCACGCCTGTCTGCCAAAGTACTTGCAAGATATCGCAAGGGATTTCCCGCAGGGAAACATCGTTGCTGCGCATATGGGGGGCTATCGTCATTGGGACGATGTGGAAGAATACTTGATTGGCAAACGCATTTATCTGGACACCTCCTATTCCTTTGAAGAACTCGGAAACGCACGCATGTCACGCATCATCGCAAGGCACGGGGCCGAGCACATCCTGTTTGCCTCCGATTCGCCCTGGAAACCACAAGACGGGGCACTCGAAGAAATCCAATCCTTACAACTTTCAAGCAAAGAGATCGACGATATTCTTGGTGAAAATGCAAAGAAATTACTAAAATTATAGAAACGAGGTACACACGATGGCTACAAAAAACTACGATATTATCATCATCGGCGGCGGCATTGGCGGCATCATGTCAGCGTATCGCTTGATTGAAAAGAACCCAAACAAGAGAATCCTGCTCATGGAACAAGGTAAGATCATTTCCAAACGTACCTGTCCCATCATTGAGAAAAAGACCGAAAAATGCATCAAGTGCAAATCTTGTGGCATTATGGAAGGGATGGCGGGCGCCGGCGCATTTAGTGATGGAAAGTATGTCATTTCAACAGAATATGGCGGCTGGCTCACGAAGTTTCTAAAGCCCTCCGTCGTCATGGACTATATTGAAGCGGCGGACCAGATTATGGTCCAGTTTGGTGCAACGGAAGAGCGTTTCATGCCAGACAATGACTTAAAACTCCTCTGTCTTCAACACGACTTGCACATGCAACAAGCGCAGTTGAAGCATCTTGGCACGGATTCGAATTTCGAAACGATGCGCAAACTGACGGCGAGTCTCGATGGGAAAATCGAAATCATGACATCAACCGAGGTCGTCGACATCAACAAGACGTCCCACGTCATCCAGTATCGCACCGCGCACGAACCGGAAGCAACGATCCAGGAAGTCACTGCCGATCAAATCATCATCGCGGTTGGTCGCGCTGGTAGTCGCTTCTTTAGTAGTTGGTGCAAAGGAAATAAAATCCCGATGAAAAATAACCAGGTTGACGTCGGCGTACGCGTCGAATTGCCAGCCGTTGTATGGGATCATTTTTCCAAAAAAATCTACGAGCCGAAAATCTGGAGCCGCAGCAAACTCTATGGTGACACGACACGCATGTTTTGTTTTAATGACAAAGGGTCCGTCGTGGTCGAAAACACCTCTGGCATCATGACGGTCAATGGCCATTCCTATCGCGATCCAAAACGCAAGACAGAGAATTCGAATTTTGCTCTGTTGACAACCATCAACTTCACGGAACCATTTGAAGAACCAATTGAATATGCACGTTCTGTCGCCTCACTGGCAAACAAAATCAGCGGTGGTAGTGTTCTCATTCAACGCTTGGGCGACCTGGAAAACGGTCGTCGTTCCAACGAAGCACGCATCGCGCAATCAACCACTCGTCCGACACTCGAAGCGGTACCGGGGGATTTGAGTCTTTGTATGCCAAAACGCCAACTCGACAACATCATCGAAACCCTGCATGCCCTCGATAAAATTGCACCGGGTACCGCAAATCACGACACACTCCTATACGGGGTCGAGTGCAAATACTATTCGGCGCAGCCAGCAGTGGATCAAAATTTCGTTCTGGACGGCTGCCATGAAATCTATGCAATTGGCGATGGCGCAGGATTTACAAGATCACTTTCCCAAGCCGCAGCCCACGGACTCTATGTAGCAGACTTGATTTCT
>JBAXOJ010000016.1:0-22769 GCA_037133315.1 Clostridia bacterium | reverse complement strand
ATCCTTCTAGAGACGATCATGGGGGAAGGCGGCGTGATTCCGCTAACCACCGAATATTTGCAACAAGTGCGCAAGCTCTGCGACGAACGCGACATTCTCCTGATCCTGGATGAGGTGCAAACAGGCCTCGGACGGACTGGCAAGTTGTTTGGTTACGAGTCGCACGGGATTGTGCCTGATATTATGACGTTGGCGAAAGCACTCGGCGGCGGATTCCCGATTGGCGCCATGCTAGCAAGCGACAAGGTAGCGCAGGGCTTTGCCCCAGGCGATCATGGCAGTACCTATGCGGGCGGACCGTTGGCGTGTGCCGCAGGCCTTGCCTCTGTCGGAGAAATCCTTGACGCGCACCTCACGGAAAACGCAAAGCAAGTCGGCACCTATGCGCGCACTGCATTGATGGCGCTCAAAGAAGAAGTGGATGCAATCAAAGAAGTCCGCGGACAGGGATTAATGATTGGCGTGGAACTCGATGGACTTGCCGCTGGCGACGTGAAAACCAAGTGTTTTGAAAGAGGATATCTCGTTGGCATCGCTGGAAACAACACCCTCCGCCTTCTTCCCCCACTCATTGTGACGGAAAAAGATATTCAAGACTTTATTCCTGTGTTAAAATTAGTCTTGATTGAACTAGGAGGCGGAAAGAAATGAAGCACTTTATAAATCTATCAGATGTGACCATAGACGAATTTGACCAACTATTGAAACTGGGCCTTTCGCTCAAAGCGAAGCAAAAGCAAGGCATCCCGCACAAACTATTAGAGGGAAAGACCCTCGGTATGATTTTCAGCAAGGCTTCAACGCGGACACGGGTGTCCTTCGAAGTGGGCATGTACCAACTCGGTGGTATGGCACTGTTCTTAAGTCAAAATGACATTCAACTTGGTCGTGGTGAATCCATTTACGATACCGCTCATGTCTTGTCTCGTTTTCTGGACGGCATCATGATTCGGACCTTTAACCAAGAAGACGTCGAGGATCTCGCCCGTTACGGGTCCATTCCGATCATCAACGGCCTCACGGACACCATGCATCCCTGCCAAATCATGGCGGATTTACTGACTGTTTATGAAAATAAAGGACGCCTTGCCGGCCTCAAACTGGCCTATGTCGGAGATGGCAACAACATCGTCAATTCGCTCTTGCAAGGATGTGCAAAAGCTGGTGTCCATATCTCCGTCGCCTCGCCAAAGGGCTACTGGTGCCTGCCAAACGTGGTCGAAGAAACACAAAATGACGCCGCAGTGACGGGCGCAAAAATCTGCATGACCGAGGATCCCGAAAAAGCAGTCAAGGATGCCGACGTCGTCGTAACGGATACCTGGGTGAGTATGGGACAAGAAAGTGAAAAGGAAACGAGAATCAATACATTCATGCCTTATCAGGTCAATGATAAATTGTTTGGCATGGCCAAAGAGGATGCCATTTTCTTGCACTGCCTCCCGGCCTACCGCGGATATGAAGTGACGGATTCCGTCATCGACGGGCCGCGTTCCTTGATTTTTGATGAGGCAGAAAATAGATTACACGCACAGAAAGCGATTTTAGCCATGTTAATGGGAGGTTAAACGTATGATGCTTGGATTAGAAATGAGAAAGGCCACGCCAGAAGATGCCGCGCTTGTGCAGACCATTACGCTGGACGCATTTGATCGCTATGTTCGTAAAAGTCGCATTATGCATCCAATCGCAGCGCAAACCGAGACCATCGAAGACATCACACAGGATATTGAAACTGCAAACGTCTTTGTCGCGATGATGTTTGGCAGACCTGCCGGATCCATTCGCATTTTTGACGAAGGCGACGGCGTCGCACACATTTCGCGCTTTGGCGTCTCTTCCGAATTTCGCAAGATCGGCGTCGGTCACGAACTCATGAAAAAGGCGGACGAAATAATACAGACCTCACGTATGAAGTCTGCATATTTGTATACTGCTTTGAGTAACAGTCGCCTGATTCACTTTTATCGACGCCACGGATTCTATTTGGATTCGGTTGAAGGCTCGGAAGAGTATCCACGTGCAAAACTTGTCAAAAAGTATTAGTCTTCTTCTTCCTCGACCATCAGTTTCTTCGCTTCATCAATGACCTTTTGCGCTACCAATGGTGGCGCTTCGTCATATCGTTCAAAGGTATACCCAAACGACCCTCTGCCATGGGTCATGGAACGCAAATCGGTTGCATACTTATATACTTCTGCGAGCGGCACTTCGGCAACTACTTGTTGCATTCCATCGCCAACTGGATTCATTCCCATGATACGCCCACGACGTTTATTCAAATCGCCGATGATATCGCCCATGTATTCGTCTGGCACATTGACTTCCACGTGAGCAATCGGTTCCAACAACACAGGTCCAGCCTTCGGCAAGCCTTCTTTGTATGCCTTGCGCGCTGCTAGTTTAAATGCCATTTCCGAGGAATCCACATCATGATACGACCCATCGACCAGCACTGCTTTGAGGTGCACGACTGGATAACCAGCCAATACCCCTTTGGAGATGCTATCTATCAAGCCTTTTTCTACCGCTGGATGATATTGCTTTGGCACCGAACCGCCAACGATTTTCTCTTCAAACGTCAGACCGTCCGCTTCGCCTGGCTCAAATTCTATCCAAACATGTCCATATTGACCATGTCCGCCAGATTGCTTTTTATGCTTGCCTTCGACTCTTACCTTCTTGCGAATGGTCTCACGATATGGCACGCGTACGTCCTTCAGATCAACTAACACATTGAATTTTGTCTTTAATTTACTCACAACCACATCCAGATGCTGCTCGCCAACACCAGAAAGAACTACTTGATGGGTCTCTGTGTTGTTTACGAGACCGATGGTCTTATCTTCGTCCATCAGCTTGTGCACGCCTGAATTGATTTTTTCTTCATCGCCCTTCGTCTTTGGCTCAATACAAAGCGACAACATCGGCGCTGGGAAATTCACGCCATCGATTTTCACTGGCCTCGCTGCATCACATAGTGTATCATTCGTCGATGTACTAGCGAGCTTTGCAACGGCCGCAATATCGCCCGCGATGACCGTCGACATGTTGATTTGCTTCTTGCCTCTGAGCATAAACAACGCACTCATTTTCTCTTGTTTGCCTGTCGTGGTGTTGAGCAACGAACTGTCCGCACGCACTGTACCAGAATAAACGCGGAAGAAATTAATGCGACCGACAAATGGGTCAGCAATGGTCTTGAACACCAACGCGGCCACTGGCGCACTTGGATCTGGTTTCAATTCTACCTCGTCCTCTGTACCCGCTTTGAACGCAATTTCCACTGGTCGATCTGCTGGAGAAGGCATATACTCTACAATTGCCGCAGTTAAATTTTTGACGCCGATATTCGCAAACGCAGATCCGCCAAAAATCGGGATAATATATCCTAATTCGATTCCTTTTTGGATACCGTGTTGAATTTCGTCTGGTGTAAATTCTTCGCCAGCGAAATATTTTTCCATCAGCTCTTCATCCGTCTCTGCTACCGCCTCTTTAATCTTTTCCCAAGCCGCTTCCACTTGCGCTTCAAATGCAGCTGGTACGGCCGTCTCAACAACTTCTTTTTCAAATCTAAGAGCAACTCTATTTATTACATCAATGACTCCGATGAGTTTCCCATTTTCTTTAAATGGAATCTCAAACGGTGCTACACCGCTCCCGAACTTCTCGGAAAACTGCTCTAACACCTTATCAAAGTCAGCATTTTCATCTTCCATATTGTTTACAAAGAAAAATCTTGGAATATTGCGTTCTTTGCAGTATGCCCATGATTTTTCGGTTCCAACTGCCACGCCATTTTTACCTGAAACAAGAATGATCGCGCCATCTGCAACGCGAATCCCTGACATGACTTCGCCTACAAAATCAAAATATCCAGGAGTATCGATGATGTTGATTCTATGCTCCTTGTACTCAACCGGATTCAAAGTCGTGCTAATCGAAATCTTCCTTTTCACTTCTTCCGGATCGTAGTCCGAAGTCGTGTTCCCATCCGAAACCTTTCCAAACCTTTCTAGTACGCCTGCGTTAAACAACATGCACTCGGTAAGCGTCGTTTTACCTGCCCCACCATGGGATAGCAGACAGATATTGCGAAGCTTATCCACAACATAGTCTTTCATATCAATTCCCCCTTCAGATGTGAAATCGGGCTTCCCCGATTTCGAATATTAGTGCTATTATAATATTTTTTCAAAATGAATACAAGCAGAAAAATGCTCAGTTTTGCAGATTGTGCAACCGAAATCCAAGCACCATTAAACTATCGCTCAAATGGACGTTTTCAATGACGACGTCGCCTGGCAATTTCAAATCCATCGCCGAAAAATTCCAGAGCGCTTTGATGCCAAGCGCCACAACTTTTTCCGCCACGGCGCTCGTGAACTGATAAGGTACCGTCAACATCGCAATGTCAACTTTATTTTTTTTCACGAATTCTTCTATGGTATCGATATTTCGAATAACAGACCAGTCCGCATCGCCGTCTTCTTTCGCTTTTGTGCCAATCAAATCCGACGAGATATCAAAAATCCCAACGATCTCGTAGCCCCTGCCAGCAAAGTTGGGATAATTCGCAAGCGCGTGCCCCATGTTGCCAGCGCCAATAATAATGGCTTTAAAACTGTGATCAATCCCAAGGATTCTGCCAATTTCCGCATTGAGAGACACCACATTGTAGCCGTAGCCCTGTTGGCCGAAGCCGCCAAAATTGTTGAGATCCTGACGAATCTGCGAAGCTGTGATGCCCATCCGTTCGCTGAGTTCTTTCGACGAAATGCGCTCTATGCCATCACGGAGCAAATCCGATAAATATCTATAATAACGCGGAAGCCTACGAATTACTGCAAATGAGATTTTCTTTGACTTATCCATAAAGCACCCTCTTTCTATATTTGTTTATTATTTTAGAGTATTGAAAATTCTTTGTCAAATTGCATCAAGATTCAGCTTCTTCAGCGCGGCCAACACATCGCCCACTTCCGTCTTATCATATCCTTCCGCGGGTACGTGTTCGATCCAGTCGACCAGCACAGGCACGGCGCGGGGGTCTCCATACACAGAAAAACAGATGGCTGCAAATGATTTCTTGGGCGCGTTTTCAAACAGGCGTTTGAGTGCCTCAAACGATGCGTCGTTCTTCGAACCACTTTGGGAAATCGCAGAATAGATATTTTCTATGCGACCCGCAAAACGTTGCGCTTGCGCGACTACGTCCAGAAAACGTTGCGTCGCAGACGCCCCAAAACGACCCAGAAGTCCTTGGACAAAATCAACCAAATCCTCCTGCCCTTCGGGTGCCTCCATGATAAATGCAATGAAAAGATCCAGCGCATTCGGGTCTTGATAGATTGCAAACAAGGTGCTCAGTTCAAAGAACAGGCCATCGCAGTAGTCGTCCTCTAATTGCGCAGATGAGCCGATTTTTCGACCAAACACAGCAACCAACTGCCCATATAGAAAATCTTTTTTCGCCCGAAACGCCTCTGCATAATAATGAATGACCTCGCTCGAATTCTCATAGATCAGGTCGATGAACGTCAACGTATCTGACTCATTGAGTGCCGCAACAAAGGCAACCGGCGTAAGTCCGTCACAAATCTCATTCGGCGTCACAAACCAGGCCTCAATTTGGGCATGAATCTGCGCAGTGCAATCGTCCGGATTCATTTTTTCGAACTGCTCCGCAAGCGAGTCGTTGGCGATCTCCCAAAATGCCGCTTCAAACATCGCCTCGTATTCCATCATCAGTGCAACAAACTTCTCTTCCATGGTGACGCCCCTTTCACGCTAGCCAAAGCCACACGCTATTTCATGAGATTTGTGTATTCCGTTGATGTATGAGCAATATGATAAATGTAGACGGAATCATAAAGTAATCTGTATATACACACATACTTTTCACAAATGAGCATGCGATAATCTTGGCTCTGTAAATCTGGATCAGGCACATGTGGACTCGATAAAGGAAACTCTTCTAGCCTCTCTATCGCATCAAGTATTCGATCCGTTATTTTTTTTGCTGAAATTGGCCCTACCATCAACAAATGATACTGAGCAATTTCCTCGAGTTCCTTCCATGCGGCTGCAAGTATCTCAATCTTTCTCTTTGACATTGTAAATCTCCTCGATGCGTTTACGTGCCTCATCCAATGATACGGTTGGCTCACCGGATAACCGAGAACACTCTGCCGCAATTATATTAGAACGTAGTTTTAGCATCTGTTCTCTTTTTTCATATGCCTCTATACTCATTACAACAATGTCGCCCTCTCCATTCTTCGTAATAAATATCGGTTCTCCCACAGTATGCGCAAGCGCGGAAATTGTCCCATAGTCATTTCTGAGTGTAGTTGAAGATTTGATAATCATTTATTACACCTCCTAACATTTTATTCTGCTATTATTATACGATAATTCTGCGATAATACCAACATCTAATTGGCAATATTAAAAAAATGGCAATATGGACAATCATTCTGCCCTATGTTAACATGAACAGGCTTTGCATTTTCATCAAAAAGGACTGGTATTTATGACAGGGTACTTACGAAAACAGCTGAATCGCGGGAACCGAAATTTCCTTATTCTAATCCTCCTTGTTACAATTGTCACATTTTTCTTTGTCTATTTCCCGGTGACTGGTTATTTGGAAGCACAGTCGGAACCGTTGCCCTTCCATGTCTCTGTCCTGGATGACAATCAAATCGGCATATTCGCTTCTGCGCAACGTTTCGTCTTAGACGCAAAAGAACTTCCTTTCCTCAACCTCGGACCAGAACTATATAAAATGACGTCAACGATTGGCAAGAAGAAAATTGACCTTTCCGCGGATGAGGATTATTTGCTCGTAAAATTCAACGACACCTGGATTCCCGTCCGATTCGCACACGGGCAGGCAAAGGAAAAGCAAATTTATATCGGTTCCATCACACCATTAATCGATGATATAAAATTGGAACTCATAAAACGCGCCTCCAAAAGCAAAGACTTTGACCCGGCAAAATTAGCAATCAGCTATCTCGATACCGAGACGAGACCATATCCATTATTTTCGAATCCTGTTGTGTGGGTCGGTGCTGCTCTTCTGCTGTTTGATCTGATTTTACTGCTCTGGTTCGCACTCAGATTATTCCGTCCGGGTGGCATCCTTGGAATAAAGTTATTAATGCTTTACGGTGACCGCAAGAAATTGATTCCCCACATTACCAATGAATTAAATGACTCACTTCTATTTGATGGAAGAATCAAAATCACGAAGTCTTGGATTCTCATCCCTACCACATTTTCATTGGAAATTGTTCCTTTCACGTATTTACTTGGCGCATATTCTGAAGACGATTGGGTGAAGATTCCTTTTACGCTCATCCCGATTATAAAACAGTACAAAATCAATTT
Organism: Clostridia bacterium; assembly: GCA_037133315.1. Classification (GTDB taxonomy): domain Bacteria; phylum Bacillota; class Clostridia; order JBAXOJ01; family JBAXOJ01; genus JBAXOJ01. Next base: position 15,368 of record JBAXOJ010000016.1, on the reverse strand, counting down.
TCTATTACGAAACAACCTCGTGTTTACGGCAAAAATTCGCCGCAAGCACGAAGTGGAAGAAATTATCAATCTGATGCAACTACATGCAAGTTGGTTGCAATTCGGCGAGAAGAAAGAACTCCTCCCGAAATTTAAAAAATCATTTGCATCATTCAAAAGCGAGGTCGATAGTGCTCTGGCACATTCAGAAAAATCGATAGAAACCATGAGAATTTTTATGCCTTCAAAGTTTTTCATGGAGGCGGAATCCAAATCTGCTGAGGTTCAATTAAGTGACATAGAGGGTGATACGCAAGATCAACTCATGACGAAACTCAAGAAATACTCTTTTGATGCATGGTTTCCAGTAATCGAGCAAAGGTCTGGAACGGTTGCCGAATCGAAATTTGGTGGCACCCCATATTTGGAGGTTGGTGACGAAATCCCACAATGCAAGATTTGCCAGAAACCAATGAAATTATTGCTTCAATTAAATTATTCCGAAGTCCCTTTCGAGATTGAAGGCTTATTAGATTTCGACGACGGCTTCCTTCAGATTTATTGTTGTAACGATGGTGCATGTCTTTCTAGTGATGCCTCTGAATTGATTTCGTCCGGCGTTTGCTCCATTCAATACAAAGATGTCGACAGTACGTCTATTGACATTTCTGCGGATGATTTTGCGCCCGATCCGTTCCAATTTGAGCGTATCGTCGACTGGAATACGATCAAAGATTACGCTTCCCTGTTTGAAGTGTTCAAGGAAGTCGGGAGCGAATTCAATGTGACCTATGCAGGAGACAAAGTCAGTGCGTTTGCCAATTGGCATGAAGCGCCTGTATATCCAAAGTGCACCGCATGTAAAAAGGACCTCTTTTTCGTGATGCAAATCAACCTTTCGGACCACGAAGAATTTAGAAACGCAGGCAACAAGACTTTATACTTCTTGACGTGCGAAGTGCATCCTGGCTTGAACGCCGCTCTATTGCAGGGGTAAAACTGCATTTTCAATTTACCACTTACAAAATCGCTAATTATTTGTTATGATAATTGTATTAAATATTTACAAAGCGAGGTGTCATGATGATTAGCGAAAAATTAGAAGTATTATTAAACGACCAGGTGCAAAAGGAATTATATTCTGCGTATTTGTATTTTTCTTTTGAAGCCTATTTTACCGCGAGAAATCTGAACGGATACGCACATTGGTTTAGAGTACAGGCCATGGAAGAGCGCGACCATGCCCTCATCTTCTTTAATTACATTCATCACGTGGGTGGCCGAGTAAAACTCAGACAAATTGATGCGCCGGCGTGGGATTTCAAATCGATTGAGGAAGTAGTTTCCTTACAATTAGATCATGAGCGCTACGTCACAAAATCAATTTACGAAATTGCGGATCAGGCGCTTGTGGAACATGACCACAAGACTTCTTCCTTTTTGCAATGGTTTATCGATGAGCAGACGGAAGAAGAAAATAATGCCGAACAAAATCTAAGCAAAATCAGATTGATTGGCGAAACTGATGGCAAAGGCGTATTGCTTTTGGATGCAGAAATGGCAACGAGAATGTATGCCGTTGCTGCACCTCTTGCAACGGCAAGTCAGCCTTAAAATACTAACAAAAACGTGCACTCAGTTACACATGTTCATCATTAACTGGCTGCTTATTTAAAACTTTTTCTATAAATATGCCAGCAATATTGGGGTCAAATTGGGTCGCGGCATTTTTTTTGATCTCTAACACCGCTTCTTCTATGTTCAATGCTTTTCGGTAGGGTCTGTCGCTCGTCATCGCATCAAAGGCGTCTGCAACGGCAATGATACGCGCTTGCAAACATATTTTTTCGCCTATCAGTCCTCTCGGATATCCAGTGCCATCCCATCTTTCATGATGTGAAAGAACAAACTCCGCAATCTCTGAGAATTCATTAACAGAACTCAAAATGCGGTACCCGATTTCTGGGTGTCGTACAATCTCGTTCCATTCCATTGTTTGAAGAGAAGAGTCTTTATTCAGGATATTCTCATCAATTCCAATTTTCCCGATATCGTGCATCAATCCCGCAGTTCGCAGTTGGTTTATTTCGTCCTTATTTAACGCCAATTCTTCTGCAATTGCCACACACAAACTACTGACCCTCTTTGAATGCAACATTTCCCGATTGCTTTTTTCGAAAAGAGTGCGCATAATGAGCTCTATCGTGTTGCTTCTCATGCTCATACTCTCAGATAATTTATGCTTATACATATCATCTTCGGCTCTCTTGAAGATTTCATTGATGTCCTCAGTCATTTTTTGTCTTACCGCGTACCCGATTGAAACGGACAAAGTCACGTTATTGATTTTTTCTTTTGAAATGGCTTGATTAATTCGCTCTATAATTTTCTCTGCATAGTCAGCATCCGTTTTTGGCAATAACAATACAAACTCATCGCCACCGACACGCGCTACAAAATCTTCGTCTCTACACTCTTTCTTCAAAATGTCTGCGACCTTCGCCAATAATTGATCGCCTATTTTGTGACCAAATGCATCGTTTGTCAGCTTGAGTCCGTTTACATCCACCATTGCTAGAACCAAAGGAACATACATTTCTTGATCCATTCTTTCCAGCTCCGCATCGTAATATCTCCGATTATGAAGTCCTGTTAAATGATCATGGAAACTCAAAAATTCAATTCTCTCCTTTGCCCTTATTCTAGAAAAAAACATATCGACTTGTCTTGCATAAATTTCAACAAAATATTCGTTTTCGAAGTTCTTCCCGTGTGGCATAATCAACGTAAAATCACCTATCATTTCTTGATTCACCATGATTTTTAAGACAATTACTTCTCCCATATCAAACATCTTTTCCAGAGACTTTGAAAACACTTTTGGAATAACCTTTCCCGCAAGCTCCGTCATTGAGGAGAATCGAGTCACAAAATACTTTGTTAGTCTGTCACTTTTATAGTCATATTCGGCCCATTCCTTCCCTAATATTTGAAATCCAAGTAAATCTGTTGCCTTCTGAATTTTTCCATTAATCCCCGCCAAAGCAACGGTGGTGAATTTCCCCGTCTCCTCAATTTGTAAATTCAAAACGCCGTACTTAGCTTTTGAAATATATAACAAGTTTTCTAAAATCTTTTGAAAAGTTACTTGTTCGGATTCTGATTTTAATAATTCTTCTGCAAAAACAACCATCTGTTTCCTCATTTTAAGCTCTTGATCAATTTCATACGTGCGTTGCTCAACAAGCGATAATAGCCTCTCTTTTTCATTCAGTTGAGCCAAAGTACTTGCCTTGATTTTTGCCATTGATTGAATCTGTGTCATAAGTTCGATTTCATCAATTGGTTTACACAAAAACGCCTCTGCACCGGCCTCAATCGCTTTTATTCTTAAGGTTCTTTCAGCATTTGCCGCCGTCAGAAAAAGCACAGGAATAATTTTTAGGGTTTCGTCTTTCTTCATGATTTGGCAAACCTCGAATCCGTCCATTTCTGGCATGAAAATATCAAGCAGGATGACGTCGGGCGTTTCAACTAATGCAAGCGCAATTCCCTTACGACCGTTCGTCGCGGTGTAAACTTCAGCGCTTGGAAGCATTGCCCGAACCAAAGCCTTAATTGTAGTTAAATTATCAAGGTTATCATCGATCGCTAAAATCTTCAATTTTGGCAGTTCCATCAGTGAATCACCCTTTCTTAATCAGTTGTATTAGAACTGACCATCCGCTCAATCGAATTAAGGAGATGTTTCTTGTCTATGTTTCCTTTTTGTATCAATTGATATACGTGATTATTTTTCAGAAAACTCAATTCCTCTTTTGTGACATGCTTTGCAGTCAAAATCAAAACGGGCAAGAAAGAATACTTTTCAATGTTTCGAATTGTTTTTAGCAATTCAAATCCATCCATTTCTGGCATCATCAAATCAAGAATGATGGCATCTGGCATTATTTCTTCTATACGCACAAGAGCTTCCTTCCCATTATGTGCCAAATCCAGTTGATATCCTTGTTCATGTAGAATGTCAGAAATCTGAATAATGGCCGGTTCGCTGTCTTCCACTAGTAAGATTTTTGCATTTTGTTTTCCTTTGCCTGCGGGTTTACAATTTCCATTTAATAATTCGCATGGGAGTTTTATCAAAAATGTGGAACCTTCCTCGAGTTTGCTTTCCACCGAAATGTCCCCACCTAAAAGCAACGCATATTTTCTTGCGATGGCCAGTCCTAATCCCGTTCCCCCATTTCTCCTTGAAAGCGACTCATCAACTTGGCGGAATTCGTCAAAAATAAATGCAATATGCTCTGCATCAATCCCAATTCCAGAATCCTTTACAAATACATTGATGTTGCCGGCTTCTACATATGAAGAAATCTCTACCTGTCCTACATCAGTAAACTTGATGGCATTCCCAATGATGTTTTGAAAAATATGTCTGCACTTTTTCATGTCGCTTGCAATATAAATATCTTCCTGCGAGAAATTGTTTTTCAATAGAATCCCTTTTTTCTGAATGATTGGGTCAAACATCTCTACAATTTCATTCACCAAATTCTTCAAATTAAAACTGCTGATACTCATTTCTTCTTTGCCTGCTTCAATTTTTGACAAATCTAGAATATCGTTTACGAGTGATAAGAGATGCTTGCCATTTCTTTCGATCACGTCGAGATAACTATATTCTTCTTCAGGAATGATCCCTTGCAGTCTCCTGTTTAACACCGAGGTCAACGCAATGACAGAATTGAGCGGCGTCCTAAGTTCGTGACTCATGTTTGACAAAAATGTGCTTTTCGCATGCGTTGCTTCTTTCAGAAGTTTACTCTGCATCTCAAGTTCCATATTTTGTTCGGTCAATTCGTTTGCCTGCATTTCTAATTCCGCGGATTGCTGCTGTAATTCCATGTTTGCTTTTTGAATTTTTTCCGAGAATTCCAAAACTTTTAAAGAAGCAAAAATACTATTAAAACGTGCTGATAATTCATTTATCAAATTATTCACGAGCCAAATAGAATCCTCTGAATACTTTTTAATGCTAGCAAGCGAAATGATCATCGATACTTCTTTTCCTTTTAGTACTGGTATTGTAATGATTTCTTTTGCGATGAAATCCCCACTGACCGTGTGATATGTGACTTGACTGTCGCTCGGAATATCAGCGATATGCTGTACTTTTTTTGATGAAATGGCTAGCCCAAACTCCCCTTCACGTTCTATGGCGGAAAAAGTCTTTGCGGTTTCTACATTTAACCCGATTGACGCATAGCGCTCAAAATGATTTGTGTTTTCATCTAGGAGGTACATTGCACCAACCTGTGAATCAGTATGTTCTAACAAGCTTTGCAGCAACGCTTGGCAAAAGAGTCGCAAATCATCCTGTCGAATCATCACGTTGGAGACCTCCATTTTCCCCTCTTTCCTGACTATCTCGCTTTGCAGAGAATCAGCCATGCGATTAAAAGACTGTGCAAGTAATCCAAGCTCATCATTTGAACTAACCTTAATACGAAAATCCATTTTCCCTTCTTGTAACTCATTTGTCGCAATCAAATGCGTTTTAATCGGACGTAAAATCTTTCGACGCAATAAAAAGCTAATAACCAGCATCATGAATAAAATAATGCCTAACACAACTTCAAGCTCAAGCAGATCAGAATTTTTAGTGACGGCTGCATCAGAATAAACCTGATCCGCCTTTTTTATAGCAAAATCTAAAACCGTTGCAGTTGCTAAAATAGCCGCATCGTATTGACTTTCATTCAACCCGCTATTTACGACCCTCGCCTCTGCTTTTGAAATGTTCCCAGATGCGTAAAGGCGAAGCGTCTCGTCACGTAATGTTTTCCAGTTCAAGACCGCCTGATTCAGCATGTCAATATCGCTTTTTGGTCCTAAATACCGTTGATAGAGAATCTCAATTTGACGAACCGCATCGGCTTCGTCGGTTCTAATTCTCATCAAAATGTCCCCTTCTTCTTTACTATTCACATATTTATGTTCCATTACCAAGACTTTTGTTGCGAGTCGCAAACGAAGCAAATCTGCATTTAATGAACCAATCGCTCGTTGCACAAGGAGGGGATGTTGATACATCACATCTGTATTTTTCCATATGTTATTCGAATTAAACAGACTATTGACACCCAAAAAAACAACCACCAGGAAAATAATAATCAGACTAAGATTTAATTGCCATGATATTTTCAAATCTCTAAATTTCATAAATACGCACCTCTACTTTTTTTTATAAAACATCGGTATGACCGCCACTTCTTGCAATTCACTTTTTGAAATAAGCAAATGCCTTTCTGACTCTCCAATAATTAAGTACCCGTTTGCAGACAACGCGTTTACCAATTTATCAATAATAAACTTCTGACATTCATCATTATAGTAGATCAAACTATTCTTGCAAAAAACAACATCAAATTCACCAAAAATACTTTCCTTCGGACTGGCAGAATGCTTATCAAGGATATCATATTTTGAAAAAATTATTTTTTCTTTCAGTCTAGGTGATATCACATAGGTATTACCACTTTTCTCAAAAAATTCATTCAGTTGAACTAATTTGATGTTTTGAATGCTTTGTTCTGAAAATGCACCAACCTTCGCAAACGCCAATTCTTCATCGGAGATGTCAGTTGCAATAATTCTATAGCGCATTGGCTTTGCGTTCAAAGCAATATAGTTTTCCGTTGTCATTGCGATAGAATACGGTTCTTGTCCAGAGGAACATCCTGCCGACCAAATTCGGATTTCTGCAGATGTTTTTTTTGCTCTGACCAATTCAGGCAATATTTTCTCTTCAAATAACTCAAATGCACACGCATCTCTATAAAATTCAGTATATGTAATAAGTAACGATTGTTGTAAAGCAAATGCCTCAGTCGGGTTATTTTCTAAAAAAATCACGTAGTCAGAAACACGCATCACTTCCACAAAAATACATCGATTGATGATTGACTTTTCTAAAAAGGATTCTGAAAAAACTGACAAATCAACATCATAGATGCTTTCCATCAAGTCAATGACTTCTTGTATAGAACAGTCAAAAATATTATCAGTTCTCATAACGCACCTTCTTGTGGGCATCTCAAAATTATTCATTTATCTTTGTCAAACATTGTATCGCAAAATACAGAATATTTCAAGAAAAATCAGTCTTTTTAAGTACCTGATTAACGAAAACATCCACTATCTTTTCATCAAAATGTGTTCCTGCACATCGAATCAATTCTTTCACTGCCTCGTCCCAACTCATCGTATTTCGATACGGTCTATGTTGCGTCATCGCATCAAATGCATCTATGACAGAGATCACTCTTGAGATTAGAGGGATCTCGTCACCTGCCAATTTTTGTGGATACCCACTTCCATCAACTTTTTCATGATGCGATAATATATACAACGCGATGTGTTGAAACTCAGAGGTGGCCTGCGTGATGTGATATCCAATCTCACAGTGGCGCTTGATTTCATTACACTCCGCGGTGGATAATTTGGAAGGTTTTTTTATAATAGCATCATTGATCGCAATCTTCCCGATATCATGCAAAAGAGCTGTCAATTCCAAGTCATTGATCATTGATTCGGAAAGTCCAATTTCTTTACCTGTCTCTCTCGCAAGCGCTTTCATTCTCTCCCCGTGCTCAAAAGTTTCAATATCCTTCTCATTCAAAGTAGTTAATATTGATGAAACAATAGAACTTCTCAAACTTTTTCTCTCAAATAGCTTGCGTTTATACATAAAATCTTCTGCAATTTTTATCGTTTGATAAATATTGTGAGAAGCATCACTTTTCGTTGCGTAGCCAACTGATATTGACGACTGCAAGGTGTTTTCATTATATAACTGAATATCCATTTTTTCATAAAGCGCTTCCACTTCACTGGAAGAAGTTTTCGGGAGTAAGATAATCATCTCATCGCCTCCCCATCGCGCTAAAATATCGTTTTTACGTAACAATCGTTTCAATTTTCCCGCAGTCAATTGAATCAGTTTATCCCCTTCCTGATGACCATAAATATCGTTGATTAGTTTTAGCCCATTAATATCACAAATCATTATTGAAAGTGGCAAATTGTTTTCTGTGTCCAAATCAATTAACTTCTCTTCAAAATATCTGCGATTATGTAATCCCGTTAAGCTGTCATGATAACTGTAATGAATGAGCTGCTCAGATTTTTTCATATCCTCGGTTATATCACGAACGGTTCCAATCATTGCGGTTAAATTCCCTTGCTTATCAAACTCTGGTTTCCCATAACTATGAACCCATCGCTCTTGTTGATCAATCACCCGAAGGATTTTATACTCAAAATCAAGCCCCATTTTCGTCATTCTTAGTTCGTCAAGGTAGTCTCTCATGCGCTTTTGCCCATCCGGGTGAACGGTGTTAATCCATCCTTCGATAGAATGATCGAAATTGTCATCAATACCAAAAATCCGGTCTAACTCGTCGGAACTTTTCCAACTCCCGTTCGTAAAATCTAATTGATAACTTCCAACATGCCCAACCTTCTGAGATTCTTGCAGAAAACTCGCTGTAATTCTTAATTCTTCTTCGATGGCCTTCCGCTCCGTAATATCAAGAAAGACAACGATGCCTGCCATGACGTTGCCGTTTTCGTCTTTTATGGGCGCAGCATTTGCTAACACAATGCGATCCTCAAAATTATCTCTTCGGATCATAAACTCTTCATTTGACTGTTCCCCGTACAATACCGCTTTTGCTAAAGGGACCTCGTCAATTTTGTATGGAGTACCATCTAAATGTAATATGTTCCAACTGCTTACATACTGATCAATCGCGATATTTTCCATGATTTCTTCTGCCGATTTATCTCGAATCAAAAGACCTGCTTTGTTCACATAAAGTAGTTTTCCATCAGGGGCTGCCGCGATCGCCATGCCTGCCTGGCTATTGTCAAAAGCAGCCTTCAAAAACATTTGTACCTGTCTGAGATCTTCTTCCGCAATCTTTTGCTGCGTGATGTCTTGTATTGTGGTTACAGTATAGAGTGGCGTGCCCTGATTGTCCTTAACAATACTCGCTGTGATCATGACGTGTATAATGCTTTTATCCTTTTTAATATATCGTTTCTCAAAGTAAACATTATCGACTTCTTGATTGACTAGTTTTTTCATGATTGCTCTGCTTTTTTCAATGTCATCCGGGTGAGAAATATCAGCATATTGATAGCTTTTTAATTCTTCAAGTGAATATCCAAGAATATCGCAAAACATTTGGTTTGCATTTAGAAACATGCCATTCAAGGCCGTATTGCATATGCCTAGTGCCGAATGATCAAAGATTGCATGGTATCTTGCTTCGCTCTCCTTCAAGTTTTCTTCAAACACTTTTTGCTCTGTAATGTCTTTCAGTATGCAGTGCGTTTGTGCAAAATCTCCATTCTCAAGATATCCTATGCGCCCATCAAACGCAATTGTTTTGTACTGACCACTTTTATGAACCAGATTAAATTCCGAATGAATTTTTCCGGCAGCCTTAAAAATCGGGAAACGCGCGCGAAATGCTTCTACAAATTCAGGTGCAAGGAAATCGCCAAACCACTTTCCAATTACCTCTTCTCTTGTATATCCTAACATTTCAAGCCATGCCTCATTTACTTCTAAAAAATTGCCATCAAAATCAAGTGACTGATAACCCAATGGTGCTTTTTCAAATAGCCCTTCAAAACGCTCCTCGCTTTGCTTCAACTCTTTTTCTGTGTTTTTTAGATTAGTTAAATCATCCGCCATGCTCATCACAAGTCTTCGACCATCAGGTATTCTGCCAAGCGGAGCAGAACTAAAATTCCACACCCGTTCTTTCCCGCTTTTTGTCTTTATTATATATTCGCCATCTTCGTGTCTTTTCGCAAGAGAATATAATTTATCAATGTCCTTTAGTACAATCTCCATTCCTTCTCCATATGCCTTTTCTGACCAAATATAAGTGGAAGGAATGTCCTGCATAGAGTAACCGCTAATTTCTGTCCATGCGTTATTGAGTTGCATCACCTCACCATTTTCAGCATGTATCATAATTGGGAAAGGGGCTTCCTCTACGGCTCTCTTAAATAATTCATCTTGTACATTTATTTCCTGCATCATAGTTACAAAATACTTTGGATTCCCATCTTCATCTTTCACTAATGAGGACGATGTCTTTGCCCACGCAAGAGAGCCGTCTTTTTTCACATATCGTTTCTCAATAGAAATCGTTTTGGTTTTATCGTCAATAAAAGTATCTTTATACATAAGATCAATAAGTCTTAAACAAATTAATTCTTGTGCAGTGTAACCAGTAATATCACAGAATGTCTGATTCACTTCAAAAAAATAACCATCTAAGTTTGAAAAGGCCAACCCCATCAATGTATTGTCAAATATTGCGGAATAGAAACTGTCATTCGGGAACATAAACTTGTCACCTCGACTTCCTCTAGTTAAAATTATATTACAAACCACATCATTATGCAACAAAATTAGAAAGTCAGCGATCGGTTTGATTCACCGGAGATTTCGAATGGAAACCAATTCGTTTATTACCTTATCATACTAGCCATAGGTCTAATTGCAGGGCTCGGTACAACCGTCCTCGCGGGATTAATCAATAGACGCCTCAACCACTAAATTCTCAAATTTTCTGTGCCCGCAAGCGTTTTTGTTCTAGCCATAAAAATCATTCACACCTAATTAAGAAAACTTCGCCCCAAAATTCTGAAAGAAGACCGTGAATATCTTATCCTTCGTTTCCAAGTTGAAGGCAGGTTCGTATTGCGAAAATCCATTTAATTTTAAGTTGTTCAACAACACCCCGCCCTTGCCACGCGGGTATTTGACGATGGTGCCGTTTGAATTCAACGCGGTGCATTTTGCGTCTAGGATCCACTGCGGTGTCTTTCTGAAAATCTGGATTTCATCCACCCCGCACATCGGGATGCTGGCTTTGTTGTCGTAATAATTCAATATACTGAAGCGTATCGTCTTCGATGCGGGCGACCCGAAGGAAAACTCTGTCGCGTCATAAGAGTTCGGCAGAATTGCTGTTTTTGCTTCCAACACGGTGCTTTGATTGTCGGCAAGAACGGAAACAGTGCATCCTTTAAAGGCATTGTAATTCTTGTTGTTATAAAAAATCACCTTTTCGATTTGCTCTGTTTTCGGCAGTTTGAAAGTATATAAATCATACGGCGCTGGCGTTGCGCCAGCAGTATTTCTTTGATCCCAGGAAGGTACGCCGCCTGTCCAGGCCTGCCAGATATAATGCCAGAAGTCACCATCATATAGGCTGTCCGTCATGCTCGCGTGATCATTCCCATTCGACACTTCCCCAGGATAAACATTCCCATGTCCCTCTTTTTCAAAGTCGTTGAATGCCGCGATTTCGTCCGTTGCATCGATACCATACGTAAAAGTGTCCTTTGAAACTTGCGCCAAGTTAATCCACGGTGCGATGATATTCGAGTTATACAAAAGATAGTCCGCTGTGCCAAGTCCCATCGAGGTCGAATCGCTGATGGATGTCGTCGCCTCACGGCGAAACGGCCGTATACTATGGTGGGTTCCCATTAACGTATTGTAGGAAGCAAGCGCGTCTGGCGCGAGGCCCCATAAAACAACCCACCCGCCGTTATTGGTATAAGCATTGTAAAGCGCACGAAGCCGAATCAATTCATCTAAATTCGATTTTGTTGCTTTGAGAATAAAAATCTTCGTCCGTGCTACGTTGAGGGCAGCGGCAATGGAAGGCACTTGCAGCGTCTTCACTTTCGTGCGTTTGACTAACGAAGCCAAGTTCGCATCTTCGCCCGTCAGGACCGCAACCGTATTGGATGGCGGCGCATAGGCGTCTACGCTTTTCAACATATTGCTCAATAGCACCTTTGCGGCTGGTTCACTCGTAATTCGCTGCCCGACTTTTAACTGCGTCGCACAAACGACGCCTTTCTCAACTGGCAACTCAAACAAGGTCGAGGCATCTGATCGCGGCCCCGCAGTGACCCAGTTTTTTGCCCCACCTACGCGCATCCAAGCCGCGTTTGCCGTGTTGCCGCCACCGTTCCAGAAGGACAAATCACTTTGCTGCAACCCCTTCAAAATGGGTTTTTCAAAACCCTGTCCAAAATTGATACTTGGCGACCAAGTATTATTGCTATAGTCATAATACTGAAAAAACTCAATCGGCCACGCGCCTATGCCTTCCATTCCTGAACTAAGCATGTTGGTTTCTGTTTGTTCCAGGACGACGACCCTTCCGCCAGCACGCGCAAACCGCACAACCGCAACCTGATCCCCTTCTCCCGGCGCGGCCCAAAGTCCGTTGTACCCAACCAGTAAAATGCTTTTCGGATCTTTGATGAAATACTTCAAATTCGTTCCGTTCATCACCGTAATTGTCTTGTACGTCTTTACAATCTTGCCTTTCACCTTCTTCGTAGATGCAACAATTTTCATTGTTTTTGGCACTTCCGTGAACGCAACCCCCAATGACTTTAGGGCCGTCTTGACGTTTGGCGAGGCATGATACGTGTAGACTTTTTTCTTCAGCGTAATTTTTGGCGTAACTGGGAAAATCCCAAGTTCGACCGTTTTCACGCAAGTGACGCTGCCCTCTTGTGTCATTTCCATTGTTAAAACCCCTGCGGTCCTCGTCGAAATCCCCGCAACCGGTGCGATCACAACTGGCGTCACGGTAGAAAAACCAGGTTCAATCGTGAATTCCTTCGACTTTGTCTGCACTGCGACGCCCTTCACTTTGAGCGTCCAGTGAAACGTGATGGGCTTTGTGTTTGCCGTATCATTGATGAGTTTGATGTCGTTTGTGTAGCCTTTGTTCGCGAAAAAAGTGGTCTTATAGTCTTTCGTAATCATGCCAAGTGGCAACAACGAGCTGAGTGCGTCAGGCGATTTCGCAGTCGACCACAAAGAGACGACAGCCGCGTCATTCCAGCGATACAAATCAACCATATAGCCGATGTACTTTCCGTACGCTTTCAGCGATTCCCGCTGATTATTCGCAGCCGTCTCGCCACCGACCCAGTTGTGATAGCTAAACGGAGAGGTGAAATACATCGTCTCTCCCGCGACATAAGGCCTTTTATTGTCATAACTCCAGTACCCTCTCGTCGGCCCAAGACTTGACAGCGGTTTGCTCGGGGTCGTAATATCCGTTGATTCCGGGTAATGCGTCCCGTAAATTGGTCCTGTGTTTTTCAAGCCCGCACAACCCCCATCTGTATAGGAAGGACGGGTCGGATCGTTTGCCGTCGCAGCATCGTACATGTATGTTTTTACGTCTTTTTCAATCTGCGTCATGAAACCACCGTAAATATTCCCCGCATTGATATAGAGAAACTCATTTTCCAGGCTATAAAAAATGATAGATGGATGATTTCTGTAATTCTGCACCATCTGCTCGATGTTTTCCTTGAAATTCTCGAACATGATTTTGTTGTCCTGCCCGTTTTTCACAATGCTAAAAGACGCAAACATCCCGTCAATCATGCTGCAAAACGTAATTGGAATCCCAAATTCATCAAAGACATCAATCTGCTCCCGTATGTTTGGCTTGCCCGGGAAACTCTGCCCGATTAAGCCCCCAAAAAATCGCTCATAGTTCGTATTTGTCGCCTTCAGCCGCGCAATCATATCTTCGCCAGACGTACTTCCAGTAGCGGCCCCTGCACTTTTAAAGTTGCGCCGGACCCCATTCACCCGGACATATTTCCCGTCGATTTTAATATCTCTAAATCCAAACATCTGCGAAAACTGATCAATCAGGGTGCTTCCTTCCGTCACCGAAACATTCAAATTGTAAATAGGCGCTTCCGCCTTGTTGAGGTTCGGACTCCAAAGTTTTGCGTCCGCCCAAGCCACGTTCGTGAGGGTTACGAGTTTTGTGCTGTTTGGCGCGAGCGTGACGATTTGCGGGTCGAAGGTCTTTTCGGTCGCCCCACCTTTCAGCGCTGCTGACATGGCAACGGTCACCATCTTCTCGAGACTGCTGGAATTACATACTTTCACATCCGCGGAAATCTTCTTGCTTTCAGGCGTGATTTTGAATGTCGCCGCATCCACCACCGTTGTCTTCACAAACGCATCCTGCGTATACACCGCCCCGCCCGTCGCGACGAACGAAAGCGCATCCGTAATCCCGAATTGAGACCCGTCCTTCCCGCCCTTGTCGGAAGGATAAACTGGCGCAAACCATTTCAATTTATCAAGATTCGACGTCGAAGCGCCCGTCACGCTGGTCGAAGCGGTCCCGTACCAGGCAAAGTCCGGCTTGAAGTAGTCGCTCAATTTCGTCCGGGTGCTAAACATCCCCGTCATGGTCGACGTGCCAATCGGATCAATCGCATAGCGCGGCGATTTCAGACCGATATAAATGTCATTTTCACCAGCGACGATTTTGTGCGAAACATCAAGCTTCCAAGGCACTCTGGTGCTCTTTTTAGTTCCGGCGAGCTGTCCGTTGACAAAGACGGAGGCAATCCAACTCGTTCCTTCAAAATCAAAGTAGAACGACCTGCCTGCCAAAATATCTGACTCAGGCACCACAATTTTCGCGCGATAGAACACGCGGTGCGCGTCTTTGAATGACGCGTCAGCGGAAAGGTCGGAAGGCACTTTCACAGCCCTCCAAGGAATTGTGGTCGGCTGCGCTTGGAATGTCTCCAAGTCACTGACGCTGATTGGAGCAAACGGATTTGAATTGATGTTTGCGGTTGTATCTGGTGCATCCGCAACCTGCCAGTAACTGTTGAGAGAGAGACGATAGCCCAGCCCGCCTTTTGCCGCGTCTGGCGTCGCATCCGCCACGTCATAAATCTTCATGTTTCCGTTCGTGCCGTCGACCACACTCGCCGCAAACGACCCGTACTGAAACACGCTCAAAACAAAAATAAATGCGATGATACTCGCTAAAATTCTCCGATTCATTTCGTTACCTCCAAATTGGTGATATTGCTTCTGCTACTATCATACCACCTCATAGATTTTTAGCAACACCGCGGAGCATCGACTTGATTTACAAATTTTTTCCCCAAAAACAAAAAGTGTATAAATTCCGCCCGAAAAATTGTCAAATCTGGTGCTTTCGGCGAAATTTTTACAAATAAAATTTTTAAAATGCAAAAGTGTATAAACATTTGTGTTCACAGGGGTCGTGACCATTGAAATCCGACAATTATTTAATGCCAAGTGTCAAAAATCAAAGATTTTTTATACACTTTTGAATTTATTTTTGAAAGTTAGTAAAAATCAATTCTCGGAAGGCAAAAAGAGACCGTCGAAAGGTCTCTTTTTATACACTTTTGTCTTCCAGCAACTTTATTTGTAAATTTCAGCCCTCACCGCACTCGCAAATTAGCTTTTA
>JBAXOJ010000015.1:0-23286 GCA_037133315.1 Clostridia bacterium | reverse complement strand
AGCGATCCTCTGATGATGTGATATCTCACACCTGGAAGGTCTTTGATTCTACCGCCACGAATCATAACTACACTATGCTCTTGCAAATTGTGTCCGATTCCTGGAATGTAAGCCGTCACTTCAATACCATTGGTCAAACGAACTCTCGCAACCTTTCTCAAAGCTGAGTTTGGTTTCTTTGGAGTAGTCGTCTTAACAACAGTACAAACGCCTCTTTTTTGTGGTGAGCTCATTAGGGTCGGTTTCTTCTTGAGCGAATTCATCCCTTTCTGCAATGCAGGAGCGGTCGACTTCTTTTCAATCGTCTTTCTACCTTTTCTCACCAGCTGATTAAATGTTGGCATTCCTTTGTGCACCTCCTTCTTCAAAATTTTTCTTTCCTATATTATTGCCGTCAGACCAGTATACAGGCCATCGCAGCTTTAACATCAATTCCACACGCCTTGCCAAGCGTCTTCATGTCTTGCACTTTCGTCACCGAAACACCATTTGCTTCGCAGAGTTTTTCGATCCTGCTGTACAACTTCGGATCAACGTCTTCCGCAAGGAAAACCATCTTCGCTTGTTGCTCTTCAATCGCTCGCACAGTCTGGTTCAAACCCACAACTTTACGTGCATTTTTGAGTTCTTCCATCGGTTGAAACCTCCAATGAGTTTTCACGTGCTTAAATAGTTTACATTGCAAACGCCGTATTGTCAAGAAAATCTTGCGAAAAATGAGTTTACAAATTTTTACATATATGATATTATGATTCCAAGGAGGTGTGCCATGTCTCAGGATTTTGGAACGTATTCAATTTATCATTGTATCCCTAAATCGCTTGATGGAATCAAACTGTTCCGAGATGACCGGGACAAGGAAACATACTCGTCGATTCTCGCTGAAACCTGCTTTGACCTGCGAGCAAGTCTTTTCGCGTTTGACTTTCTCCAGACGCATGCCCACTTGTTACTTGGCTTGAAGAGTAAACTCAGCGACGATGTTTCACCGGGTTTTCTAGAGTTTCGGATTAACTACTTTTTGAGTTTAGTTAATCGCCGCTATGGGAAGTATTATCGAAAGAAATACGGCTTCAATGGGCGTATTTTTAAGAAGAATGAAAAACTCTACAAGCTTGTGCAAGATACAAACAGCTTTCTGCATACGCTCAATTATATTAATCGAAATGCGTGTCAAGCAGGTCGCTTTTCAATTTATGAAGACAACTATTTTACTTCCTATAACTATTATCTCGCCTCCTTTGTTCACAATCCGGAAATTCAAACCCTGCCAGTTATCCAACACATCACTTCTTCGGCCGCTACACTCAACGTTTTCAAAGCCCTTGACATGCGCTTTGCCGTCATGCAATACGAAGGAAAACGCTCCTTTCGCACAAACACCCTCGCATTCTTAAATTCTCATCGCGACTCCCTTTTGAAGCGCGACACATTTTATAATAACACTCGCTCGACGCGACGCTATCAGCAACTCGGCCTATATGACCTCTATGACAACCCAAAACTGATTCAAACGCAGCAAACCCAAGGGCATAAGGTAAAAAGAATGGTCGACGAGCTTTCGCTGGCAGAAATCAATCGAAAAACTTGCATAGACTATCTCCACTCCTTTTGCTCGTTGTTTCCATGGAGCTCTTTCGACTTAAAAGACTCGCTTGCGGCCATCCACAAGTCCTTTCCCGAGGAATTCGAAGAATTAATGCATAAACTCGGGCAAAAGGTGACTGACAATCACCTCTCGAAACTCACTGGATTGAGCCGCATCACGCTGAAAAAGTTTAAAGGGACCAGAGGGGCAAAAAGTATACAACTTTAGGGACTGGAGTGGCAAAAACTATACAACTTTTTTTGCGGCTCAAAGTTGGAACGTATAATCACGCTCAAGGTTTACATATTTTGTCAAAAAAGCTCGATTTTCAGTCCAATTGCGAGCTAAAATGGTCCAAATCTGCAGATTTCTGAAGACCCGAACCATTTTCATAAAAAAAGTTGTATACTTTTGTGCCCTCTGGTCCCGCTGAAGTCGAAATGGGGGAAAAAGGTCCGCCCCACGCTAAGCGTGGCGCCCGATTTGCGCCATCACTTGTCTCCAGCGCTCCACTTGGTTCTCGTGTTTGATGTCTGGCGCGAAGCCGAGTTTTAGGTACGTGACGATGGCCGGGAGTCGGAAATCGTCTGTCTTCAAGGTACATCCGGTCTTACCGGCTGCCTGCATTTTCAGGAGACATGCGAGGGAAACTTCATAGCCGAGGCGTTTGCCTTTATGACCGCCAAAGGCCCCAACCATATGAAGGTATCCGTATTTGTTTTCGGGAGACGGATCAATGATTGCGGTCGCCGTGGCGACGGCTTCTGATGCGCCGTTTTCCGTATGGAAGATGAGAAACGTCCCATCAGGGATATAATTCACATGTTTGATGACTTCCGTCTCATAGTCGTGGTTGTCCCCGCCGAAGGATTCGCGGATGATGTTCACGTAGTGGTGCTCATCGCCTGGCTGAAACACTTGGAGTTCGTAGCCTTCCGGGATGTTTTGTGCGGGCAGGTTGTCGAACGATTCGCACTTCATCTCAAACTGTGGTTGCGTAGCGAGCTTTTCGAATATCTTCACGGTGCGCGGAATCGGGTTGCGTTCGTCCGCAGGATATGCGGTTTCACTTTCGAGTTGCCAACCGAAAAACTGCGGATTGTGATAATAGGTGTCGCCCTCGACATCTGCCTCGACGATGGTCACATAGAGTTTGTCTGTGTTGCCGTCGAAGAGTTCGTAAATTTCCGCGCCACCAATGACAAAAGCGTCCTGGTCTTTGATCTGATGCGCCACGTCCTCAAACGTGTGGCACACCTCACAACCGGGCGCTTTGAAGTCCGTGCTGCGGGTCAACACAATATTGGTTCTACCAGGGAGCGGACGCCCGAGAGACTCGAACGTCTTACGCCCCATGATAATTGGATGACCCAATGTAGTTTTTTTAAAGTACGCGAAGTCGTCTGGCAAGTTCCAAGGCAATCCGCCTTCCTTACCGATGACGCCATTCCGTGACATAGCAAATATAGCGCTTAGCATAACTTAATTCCCTACTTCTGAAAATTCCTCGATCAACTCTTCGGCGACGAGTTCGTTCTCTAAAGTAAAGTCTGCGAGCACCTCAAGCGCCTCCGCGTCGGGTAGTTTCTTTTGCAAGGTATTGACCGTGACTTCTCTGTAGCGCTGCATGCCCGTTCCTGCTGGGATGAGCTTTCCAATGATAACGTTTTCCTTGAGGCCAAGAAGAGGATCCGATTTGCCCTTAATTGCTGCGTCTGTCAACACCTTCGCAGTTTCCTGGAAGGATGCTGCGGACAAGAATGAGTCCGTTGCAAGTGCTGATTTCGTGATACCAAGTAATGCGCGTTTGCCCTCTGCAGGCAACTTGCCTTCTGCCGCCGCTCTTTCGTTAGTTGCTTTGTACTCGAAGTAGTCCACGAGGCTGTTTGGCAGCAACTCGGTTTCCCCCGCGTCTTCAATCTTCACTTTTTTCATCATCTGGCGCACGATGACCTCGATGTGTTTGTCGTTGATGTCAACGCCCTGATGGCGGTATTCTTTCTGTACTTCAGTCAAAATATAACTCTGTACGCCGCGGTCGCCCTTGATTCTCAGGATATCATGCGGATTTGCAGAACCGTCGACGATGAAATCGCCTGCTTCTACATAATCGCCGGTCGCCACACGTGGCTTGGATCCATACGAAATCAGATACGTCCTTGCATCCGGATTCAATGTGTCCTCTGATGTGACGATGGCTTCTCTCTTTTTCTTGGTTTCCACAATTTCAACTTTACCAGAGATTTCCGACATAACCGCGAGTCCCTTTGGCTTTCTCGCCTCAAACAACTCTTCTACACGAGGCAGACCCTGCGTGATGTCATCTCCTGCGACACCACCCGTGTGGAACGTTCTCATCGTAAGCTGTGTTCCTGGTTCGCCGATGGACTGTGCCGCGATAATTCCAACTGCTTCACCGATGTTGCACGCTTCGCCGTTTGCCAGGTTTGATCCATAGCAATTTGCGCAGACGCCAAACTTCGATTCGCATGTCAGTACTGAGCGCAACTTCACTTTTTTCACGCCAGCCGCTTCGATTCGATCTGCGTCCTTGTATGAAATCATTTCATTCTGCGCGACAAGCACTTCGCCAGTCTCTGGATGCACGATGTCCTCGTTCGGATATCTTCCGTTAATTCTTTCGCTTAAGCTTTCAATCACTTCGCTGTTTTCGCCCTCTTCAAGAATGGCTGCAACTTCAATATACAATTCCGTCCCACAATCGATTTCGCGAATGATAACATTATGCGAAACGTCTACGAGTCGACGCGTCAAGTATCCTGAGTCAGCCGTTCTCAATGCGGTATCTGCGAGTCCTTTTCTGGTACCATGGGTAGAAACGAAGAACTCTAATACGTCAAGACCTTCACGGAAACTTGCTTTGATTGGTCTTTCTACTGCTCGACCAGTTGTATCCGCCATCAGTCCGCGCATGCCGCAAACCTGTCTGATCTGTCCAATGTTACCTCTGGCTCCTGATTGTGACATCATTTGCAGCGGGTTCAACTCGTCCAGCGTATGACGCAACGCATCTTTTACATCATCGGTTGCTTTCGTCCAAGTCGCGATGACGCGCTCGTAACGTTCGTCGTTTGACATCAAGCCGCGGCGGAATTTCTTGGTGATATTATCGATATCTTCTTGCGCCTTGTCGATGATACCTTGTTTTTCAACTGGCACAACCATGTCCGAAACCGCGATTGTAATCGCGCCACGGGTTGAATACTTAAAGCCAAGCGACTTCACGCGATCGAGTACGATTGCCGTTTCCGTCGTGCTGTGGACTTTGATACACTTATCAATGATTTTTCCGATTTCCTTTTTGCCAACTAAGAAGTCAATTTCAAGATCAAGCAAGTTGTCGTTGCTTTCGTCTTCACTTCTGTTGACGTAACCAAGATCCTGTGGCAATGCTTCATTAAAGATCCAGCGGCCCACTGAAGTTTCTACGAGTTTGGAACGCATGACGCCATTGACCATTTTCTGCACTCTGATTTTGACTTTCGCATGAAGCGAAACAACACCAGCATCATAGGCCATCAAAGCTTCGTCGGCATTCATGAAAATTTTGCCTTCGCCAAGTGACCCGTCACGTTGGAACGTCAAGTAGTATGCGCCAAGCACCATGTCCTGTGAAGGAACTGTAATTGGGCGACCATCTTTCGGTGCGAGCAAGTTGTTTGCGGATAGCATGAGGAATCTCGCTTCCGCCTGTGCTTCCACGGAAAGTGGAACGTGGACTGCCATCTGGTCTCCATCGAAGTCTGCATTATATGCCGTACAGACCAAAGGATGCAACTTAATGGCGCGCCCTTCTACGAGAACTGGCTCAAACGCCTGGATTCCGAGTCTATGTAGCGTCGGTGCACGATTCAGGAGCACGGGGTGATCTTTGATAACTTGCTCGAGCACATCCCAAACCTCTGGATTCACGCGCTCTACCTTTTTCTTCGCACTCTTGATATTCTGTGCGCTTTGGTCTTCGACCAACTTCTTCATGATAAAAGGCTTAAACAATTCCAGCGCCATTTCCTTCGGAAGTCCGCATTGGTAGATCTTTAATTCTGGGCCGACGACGATAACCGAACGTCCCGAGTAATCGACACGTTTTCCGAGCAGATTCTGACGGAAGCGTCCTTGTTTTCCCTTGAGCATGTCAGAAAGTGATTTCAACTGTCTGTTGCCAGGTCCCGTGACTGGTCTGCCGCGTCTGCCGTTATCAATCAAAGCGTCAACTGCTTCTTGTAGCATTCTTTTTTCGTTTCTCACGATGATGTCCGGTGCCCCAAGATCAAGCAGTTTCTTCAAACGATTGTTTCTGTTGATGACACGTCTGTATAAGTCATTTAAGTCAGAGGTCGCAAAACGCCCACCATCCAGCTGTACCATAGGGCGCAATTCTGGTGGAATGACTGGCACGACGTCCATGACCATCCAGCTTGGTTTGTTGCCCGACTTTTTAAATGCCTCAACCACTTCAAGTCTCTTAATGGTCTTCGTGCGTTTTTGTCCGGTCGTCGTCAACAATTCTTCTCTGAGTTGTACCACAAGTTCGTCTACATTGATTTCGGAAAGCAGCTCTTTGACAGCCTCTGCACCCATTTTCGCAATAAACTCGCCGCCGTACTTTTCTTCTGCGTCTCTGTATTCTTTTTCATTGAG
Source organism: Clostridia bacterium (assembly GCA_037133315.1). GTDB lineage: Bacteria > Bacillota > Clostridia > JBAXOJ01 > JBAXOJ01 > JBAXOJ01. The sequence goes on along the minus strand of JBAXOJ010000015.1, from coordinate 17,036 downwards.
CACAGCCTTTTTCTCAAGCGGGGTGTTTTTCGGGTCAATCACAACGTGCGCAGCAAAATACAGCACGCGCTCCAAATTCTTTGGCGTCATATCAAGGATCAGGCCCATACGGCTCGGAATCCCTTTGAAATACCAGATGTGGGAGACAGGCGCAGCCAGTTCAATGTGCCCCATGCGTTCTCTACGAACCGCAGCACGCGTAATTTCTACGCCGCAACGTTCGCAGACAACACCCTTGTAACGAATTTTCTTGTATTTTCCGCAATGACATTCCCAGTCCTTGGTCGGGCCAAAAATCTTCTCGCAAAAAAGACCGTCTCTCTCAGGCTTTAACGTTCTGTAGTTTATAGTCTCTGGCTTTCTGACTTCCCCACAAGACCAGTCGCGGATTTTTTCAGGTGATGCCAAAGCGATTTTAATTGATTCAAAATTCCCAAATTCCTTCATGATTCAAGACTCCCTTCCTTAAAATTTATCATCGTCGTCAACAACATCAAGAATGTCCTCGGCAACTTCGTCATCTTCGTCGAATTTTTCAAACACAATACTGTCTTTTTTGAAGATTTCTTCGAGCGAGTCAGGGTCCAAATCAATGTCTTCCTCAACAGCCACATCGACCATTTCGCCATTTTCTTCAATGAACATACCACTTGGTAAGTTTATTTCAGAGATTTCCTCATCCTCAAGCATTGGATCATCAATCGTTAAGTCTTCATCCAACCCAAGTTCTCTACCCGAGAAGTTCAAGCCAAGGCGACGCACTTCGTCATCCGATGTTTCCTTGAATTCAATCTCTTCTTGATTATCCGAGAACACTTTGATATCCAATGATAAACTTTGCAGTTCTTTCATTAATACTTTAAACGACTCTGGGATGCCCGGTTCTGGCACGTTGTTGCCCTTCACAATCGCTTCAAAGGTCTTGACTCTTCCGCTCACGTCATCCGATTTCACCGTTAGGATTTCCTGAAGTGTATACGCTGCACCATAGGCCTCGAGCGCCCACACTTCCATCTCTCCAAAACGTTGTCCACCGAATTGCGCCTTACCACCAAGTGGCTGTTGCGTGACAAGCGAGTATGGCCCCGTCGAACGCGCATGGATTTTATCGTCAACCAGATGGAACAGTTTCATGATATACATGCAGCCCACGGTGACTCGGTTGTCAAACAATTCTCCCGAACGGCCGTCGCGCAATTGCGTCTTACCATCTTCGTCAATGCCCGCCATTTTCAAAGTCTCTACGACATCGGCCTCGGTTGCGCCATTGAATACAGGCGTTGCAATCTTCCAACCTAGCAACTTCGCAGCGTAACCCAAATGCACTTCAAGCACCTGTCCCACGTTCATACGGGATGGTACGCCCAGCGGATTCAACACGATTTCAAGCGGCGTGCCGTCTGGCAAATATGGCATATCTTCTTTTGGTAAAATTCTTGAAACAACACCCTTGTTTCCATGACGTCCAGCCATCTTGTCTCCCACAGAGATTTTGCGTTTCTGTGCAATATAGACGCGCACCAGTTTGTTGACGCCAGGGGAAAGATCGTCCCCGTTTTCACGCGTGAACACCTTGACATCGACGATGATTCCAGTTTCTCCGTGAGGCACACGCAAAGAAGTATCTCTGACTTCGCGTACCTTGTCACCGAAAATCGCGCGCAATAATCGTTCTTCCGCAGTCATTTCCGTTTCGCCCTTTGGCGTAACTTTACCAACCAGAATGGAGTTGGTGCGTACTTCGGCACCGATGCGGATGATCCCGCGTTCGTCTAAGTCTTTTAATGTGTCTTCTCCGACGTTGACTACTTCGCGTGTGATTTCTTCTGCGCCAAGTTTCGTGTCCCTCGCTTCGCACTCGTACTCTTCAATATGGATGGAGGAGAACACGTCGTTCATGACGAGTGTTTCATTAATCAGAATGGCATCCTCGTAGTTGTAGCCTTCCCACGTCATAAAGCCCATGAGAATGTTTCGCCCGAGGGCGATTTCGCCTTGATCCGTCGAAGGACCGTCTGCAATGATATCCCCTGCTTTCACAGTTTCTCCAATGCGCACGATTGGCCTTTGGTTGATGCAAGTTCCTTGATTGGATCTCACATATTTGGTCATCTTATAATTTTCAGTCTTGCCGTCTTCTGTCTTGATGATGATTTCTTTCGCACATACGCTAAAGACCACACCGTCACTTTTTGCGACCACGCAAACACCAGAATCCTTGGCAGCTCTGTACTCAATTCCCGTGCCCACGATTGGTGAGTCGGTCTTGATGAGCGGCACGGCTTGGCGTTGCATGTTGGAACCCATGAGCGCACGGCTGGCGTCATCGTTTTCAAGGAACGGAATCATCGCAGTTGCCACAGATACAATCTGCATCGGCGAAACGTCCATGTACTCGATTTCACCGGCTTCGGCTTCCACAATTTTCTCTTTTCTACGCGCAGCAACTTTCTTATTTAAGAATCTGCCGTTTGCATCGAGTGGTTCATTGGCCTGCGCAATGGTGAAGGTATCTTCCACATCGGCCGTCAAATAATCCACGTGCTCTGTCACACTATGTGTCTTAACGTCAACCTTACGGTATGGCGCTTCGATAAATCCATATTCATTAATTTTCGCATACGTGGAAAGCGAACCGATCAAGCCGATGTTCGGGCCTTCTGGGGTCTCGATTGGGCACATGCGACCATAATGGGAGTCATGTACGTCACGCACCTCAAACGATGCGCGTTCTCTGCTCAAACCACCAGGGCCGAGGGCACTTAGACGTCTTTTGTTGTTTAATTCCGCAAGCGGATTGGTTTGGTCCATAAACTGCGACAGCTGCGAACTGCCGAAGAATTCCTTAATGGATGCAGCGACTGGGCGGATATTAATCAACCCTTGTGGTGTAATAATATCCTGCTCTTGTACGCTCATTCTCTCGCGAATGCTTCTTTCCATACGCGCAAGTCCGATTCTGAACTGGTTCTGCAACAACTCACCAACCGAACGCAATCTTCTGTTGCCCAAATGGTCGATGTCATCTTCTTCGCCAACGCCATACTGCAGGCAAATCAGATAGTTAATGGATGCCACCATGTCTTCCACGGTGATGTGTTTTGGAGAAAGCCTTGCGACATTCTTCTCTGCCTCAATTTTGATTTCTTCTTCGCTGAGCCCGCTCTTGAGCAGTTTATCCAGCTCGGAAAAATTTACGAACTCCGTGATGCCGATCTCTTTCGGATCAAAACTCACATAGGATTTCATGTCAACGGTGTTGTTTCCAATGATTTTGAGCTCTTTGCCTTCTTCAATCAGAATGGTCACTTCGTTGATTCCTGCATTTTGGATTTCTACAGACATTTCTTTCGAAATCACTTTACCCGCGTCAGCAAGAATTTCACCGTCCGGGCTGATAATTTCACTCGCAGAATACTTCCCTGCGATTCTGGATGCAATCGAAAGTTTCTTATTGTATTTATAGCGGCCAACTTTCGCTAAGTCATATCTCTTGTAATCAAAGAACATCCCATTGAACAACGTCCGCGCACTGTCTTCCGTCGGCGGCTCCCCTGGGCGATTCTTTTTGTAGATTTCAATCAAACCATCTTCCACGCTATGAGCATCGTCTTTTTGCAAGGTGTTGGACAAGCATTCATGCTCACCCATCAAATCAATGATCTGCTGGTCCGTGCCGTATCCGATGGCACGTAGCAACACCGTGACAGGAAGTTTTCTGGTTCTGTCAATTCTGACAAACATCACGTCATTGGCATCGGTCTCATACTCAATCCATGCACCACGATTCGGAATGATGTTGTTGGTAAACAACGGTTTTCCGTTCTTATCCAGCGTCTTCTTAAAGTAAATACCAGGAGATCTCACCAACTGACTGACGATGACACGTTCTGCGCCGTTGATCACAAACGTACCCGTCGGTGTCATCTGCGGGAATTCGCCCATGAATATTTCCTGCTCATTAATTTCGTCAGTCTTTTTGTTGATCAAACGAACACGCACTTTTAAAGGTGCAGAATAGGTCGTATCTCTCTCTTTGCATTCTTCGATCGAATATTTGGGCTCGTCTTTTAATGAATAATCGACAAACTCCATGACAAGGTCTTCCTTGTCGCGATAATTCGAAATTGGCGAAAAATCTTTGAAGACTTCGCGCAACCCCTCATCCAAAAACCATTGGAACGAATTCTTTTGAACCTCAATTAAATTTGGCATTTCAAAAGTATCCTTCGTCTTTGAATAGCTCATTCGCTCACTGCGACCCAACTTAACGGGATGTACCATTAGCATTCACCTCTAAATTTGTATTTGAAATAATTTATTCATCTTTCACTAAAGCAGTTTAACGAAGTTGCTTTTCTGACACTTTACCTAAGTAAAATTACGTGCTATAATCCACGTAAAGTATTAGTCATGTCAAAAAAATAACAAATCCTTCGCATTTATAATGCAGTTATTAAGTTTACCACCCAAGTCTGAATTCGTCAACCCCTTTTTTTCGCTATCCACAGGAATTCCTAGTTTTCGCAGCGGGTGCGATAGAGACGTTGGCGCGGGTGTGTTAAAAATCGCTTGTCTAAGCCTGTTCCCGCGGCAGACCCATGGTTTTTAACACAAAAAAATCCCTAGACCTTCCATTCTTAACACACCGTCATGAAAACACTGAATTCCCCTCGATTTCATGACTCATTTTGGCTCTTTTTTTCCTTTAAAAAGGGTCTCAAAGACAAAAAGGTAGGTGCATGTGTTAAAATCCAATACTCTAAGGATTTTTTTGTGTTAAAAAAGGGTTCTCTGCCGCGGAAGTAGGAACAGACATGCCCTTTTTAACACACCCAACCTGCGAACCAATTCGTATCACCTGACTGGCAGTATTAATTTTCGGATATTACTAATGATGAAAGGCAATCCGAAAACCGTCAACACAATAGGAATAAACCAAACGAAATAGTCGTGATGTGATTTCATATACTTTACTAAGAACACATCATAGATGATCGCATCGGTCAGGAACGAACAGAGATAAATGTCCAAGGTCAGTTCTGAGATGTTCTGCATGATCGCAGCAACGACTTTATTTTTAATCGCAATATCATAGACGAGAAGAAAAAATAGCACCGCCATGAAAAGGATCAGAATGGATCCATAATCCCCTATGAAATTAACAAAGACTTGCGACTTTGAGACAAAGATCGTAATCAAGGCAAGCGCCCCGCTCAACAATACAAACCCAAGCAACAGCAATGCTTTGCGAAATTTAATTTGGTATTCTTTGATGTACGCGCCGATGAAATAGTATGCCAGCGGGTAAATGCCCGTCCACCAGTTCGGCACCAGAATGCCACTCGTGCCTGGAATGCCAAACGGGGTGGCGTTATATAGATTATTGATAAACTCCGGCAAACAAGCCATCACAACAAGTGTGACAATCAGCGCTTTACGGTGTTTTCTTTCCAAATTCAGAAACATGACATTCAAAAATGGCAGAAGTAAGAAAAGCCCAATAAACATGTTCACATACCACGAATAGCCATCGGCACGAAACGCAGAGATGTCAGAAATTCGTTTCAACAAATCAAACGATTCTCCTTTATAAAAAATCTGGAAGAGAATGAAAAGGATCGAATAGAACAGATAGATGATGATTATCGGAAGGAGCTTCTTGTACCAGCCTGCGGTTGGCATTTTGTGCGACTGGATGTAACCTGTCGCCAAGATAAATAAAGGGACACAAATAATTAGTGCGATTCTCATCCAAGTTTCAAAGTACATTGAAGCAGGCACGATATTTGTTTGATAGAAGCCGGTTCTTAAGAAAAAGTGAATCGTGACCACGAAAAAAATGGCGCATGCTTTCACAATATCAATGCCTGACTGCCTTGGCTTGCTGTCCAAAAGCTTGGTATGACGACTAAAGAAATTCATAATTGCTCCTTCTCTATGCAAGTGATTTTAAAAGAAGCCTGTGCTACTGCACAGGCTCCTCATTTTACTTTTGCTTTTTTTAAATCTTACTTTACTTCTACAGTCGCGCCAGCTTCTTTCAATTTTTCTTCAGTTGCTGCTGCTTCGTCTTTGCTTACGTTTTCTTTGACTGCATTTGGTGCGCCGTCAACAAGATCTTTCGCTTCTTTCAAACCAAGACCAGTCAATTCTCTTACAACTTTGATGACTTTGATTTTTTCTGTGCCAGCTTCCTTCAAGATTACTGTGAATTCAGTTTGCTCTTCAGCCGCTTCTGCAACTGCGCCGCCAACTGGAGCTGCTGCAACTGCAACAGGTGCTGCTGCGGATACGCCAAACTCTGTTTCAAGTGCCTTTACGAGTTCTGATAACTCGAGAACTGTTAATGCCTTTACATCTTCGATCATTTTTGTTACTTTGTCACTAGCCATTTTAAATTCCTCCATAGATTTTATTTTTTTATTTTCCTGTTATTTCGTGCATTGTTATTGTGCCTTTTGTTCTGCGATTGCATTCAACGCGCATACGAGCCCTCGTAAGTTCCCGTTCAATACGTTGACGAACCCGGTGATTGGTGCATTGAAGCTTCCAAGCATTTTCGCAACCAGTACTTCTTTTGATGGAAGATCTGCAAGTGCTGCCACACCTTTCGCATCAATTGTCTTTCCTTCTACTACGCCTGCCTTAATATCGAGTTTTTCAAATTTCTTCGCAAACTCAGCCATGACTTTTGCAGGTGCAACCACATCCGTTGTGCTCATCGCAAACGCCGTCGGTCCGACTAAATACTCATCCAGACCTTCCACGCCAACTTCTTTCAGCGCCAAACGCGTCAATGTGTTCTTGATAACCTTGTATTCGACGCCAGCCGCTCTAAGTGCATTTCGCAACGCTGTGTCTTGTTCAACTGTGATGCCACGATAGTCCGCAAGCACATAAGCTTTGGCTTCTTTAAACTGCACGACCAAGTCCGCCACTAGCGCTTGCTTTTGTTCTAATATCTTATTACTTGGCATTCTGTTTCCCCCCTTCTCAAAAAATAAAAATCCCTCGCGCGTCATAGACTCACGAGGGCATTATAGCAATGCTTTTGTTAACACTTTTGTCAACCTCGGTAGGCCAGTTTCCCGTTTAAATCGTCAGACACCTACTGTCTATGGTAATCACACATATTTAATTGCCTTGTCATAATACTACAAACTCGCTAACTTTGTAAACCCCTAAATTAAAATACTAATTTTGAAGGGTTAATCTTGATGCCAGGTCCCATCGTCGAAGCGACGGTAACACTTTTCAAATATTGTCCTTTTGCTGCAGATGGCTTTGCCTTCACAACGGCTTCCACCAAAGTCTTAAAGTTGTCTTCGAGTTTTTGTTGTCCAAACGAGACTTTTCCGATCGGGCAATGGATGATGTTGGTTTTATCGAGTCTGTACTCAATCTTACCAGCTTTGATATCGTCGATTGCTTTCGCAACGTCCATCGTAACCGTTCCGGCTTTTGGGTTCGGCATCAGACCTTTTGGGCCGAGCACCTTACCAAGTCGTCCTACAAGACCCATCATGTCAGGTGTCGCAACGACAACGTCAAATTCAAACCAATTGTCGTTTTGAATTTTCGCAACCATATCTTCCGCACCGACATAATCCGCACCAGCTTTTTCAGCCTCTACCGCGCGGTCACCTTTTGCAAGTACCAACACGCGAACTGTCTTACCAGTACCATGCGGCAATACGACTGCACCTCTGACCTGTTGGTCTGCATGTCTTGAGTCAACGCCCAATCTGATATGAATTTCAACTGTTTCGTCGAATTTTGCTTTTGCTGTCTTTTGCACTAAATCCAACGCTTCCGTGGTTTCATACATCACAGCACGATCTAACAATTTCGCACTCTCTTTGTACTTTTTTGATCTAAACATGTTTCTCACTCCTCCGTGGTTTATTCGGGACTGAATCCCTCCCACTCACTCATAATGGCAATGCAACTTTACTCACGTAATCGCTACTTAGTCCTCTACAACAATGCCCATGCTTCTCGCTGTGCCAGCAATCATACTTGCCGCTGAATCAATGTTTGCAGCATTGAGATCAGGCATTTTTAACGCAGCAATCTTTTTCACTTCTTCCATTGTAATGGTAGCAACTTTCTCTCTGTTTGGCTTACCGGAGCCGCTTTCAATCTTGCACGCCTTCTTGAGGAGTACCGCAGCTGGTGGGGTTTTCGTAATAAAACTAAACGATCTGTCTGCATAAATAGAAATTACCACAGGAATAATTAATCCCATGTCCTTTGCAGTCTTTTCGTTGAATTCTTTACAGAATCCCATGATATTCACACCGTGCTGTCCTAAAGCTGGTCCAACCGGTGGAGCCGGCGTTGCCTTGCCCGCAGGAATTTGAAGTTTTACATAACCTACGATCTTTTTTGCCATTTCAATTCCACCTCCCATAAAAAATTTTTGTATATTATCCGATTACTCGGTAACTACCTACTTCAAACTACTTAATTCTTTCAATATCGATCAGTTCTAAATCAACTGGGGTCTCACGACCAAACATCGAAACTTTAACTCTTGCCTTTTGTTTCTCCATATTAATGTCTTCTACGATACCGATGAAGTTTTCAAGCGGTCCTGTTCTCACGCGAATGGTATCGCCAACCTCAAAGTCAACAATCGCATCCGATGCTTCCACGCCAAGGTTCTTAACTTCGGCGTCTGATAATGGCACTGGCTTTGATCCAGGTCCTACAAATCCCGTCACGCCACGCGTATTTCTCACGACATACCACGTTTCATCGGACATGACCATCTTGATCAGAACATAACCTGGAAAGACTTTCTTTAATGTGGCTTTGCGCTTGCCGTCCTTAATTTCAATCTGTTCTTCCATCGGCACAACGGCCTCTAGAATGGTATCGTGCATGCCTCGGTTTTCAACAATCTTTTCGAGGTCAAGTTTGACTTTGTTTTCATAGCCAGAATAAGTATGTACGACATACCACTTCGCATTTGGATTGACAGGCGCAACTTCCGCTTCCACTTCGGTTGCTTCTGAAACATCTGCTGTCTCGATTACATCAATAACTAAATCTTCTGTGGTATCATGATTCTTTTCAGACACTGTCTAACCCCCTTCTACTGTCCTAATGGCGCAGTCAGATTTTTCAAGAAAAAGTTCGACATTGGATAGTCGAGTAAGAAAATAAGCCCGCCAAGGATCACACAAAATACCAGCACGGTAATCGTGTAATTAATCAACTGCGGTCTCGTCGGCCAAACAACCTTCTTCAGTTCGATTTTAACATCCTTCAAATATCTTTTTACTTTTTCAATGACAGATACCTTTGTACCAGTCGTAGTCGTCGGTGTAGCCATAATAATCACCCTTCACACTAAAAATAAATACTATTTAGTCTCTCTGTGTACTGTGTGCTTTCTGCAAAATCTGCAGTATTTGTTCATTTCAAGTCTGTCCGGGTCATTCTTCTTATTCTTTTTTCCGCTGTAGTTTCTAGACTTGCAGTCAGTACATGCGATTGTAATTTTAACTCTCATTTCTATTAGCACCTCCGCTTATTATCGGCCAAAAAGTATATTTCAAAGGCAATAAAAAAAAGCCTCGCACTTCACGGCTATCGAATTGTACCATAGCCCGACGCCAGGTGTCAACATCAAATCAACGACTTTGGAATGATTGCGCTATAAAATTCATAGCTGGTGATGTTAAACTTTGCTGGATCAAAATAGCCGAGTTCTCCGTTGTTTACAACGTAAACGGCTTTCTCCTTCGGATTAATGACCATAGCCGCTATATCTACATACTGATATCTTTCTTTATATGGCAAAAGTTTCTTGCCTTGTTTGTCAAACAAAACGCGTTTGCCCTGAAAATACTCCGCATCAATTTCATGATAGAACATCGTTAGAATTTCGCTGACATCAATCGTACCATAGTATTGTGTATTGACCGTAACATATATCTTTTGATAGTCGAGATTCTGGACCTTATCCATCGACTGCCCAAAGCCCACATAAAAGGCCGTGTCCATTTTTTTATTCGGTGTGAAATAGTTTAAACTAAAACTAAGAAAAAGCATGGTGAAGATACAGGTGATGACGAGTAACGAAAGTTTGCTTTTCTGGTAGAGATAGTAGATGCCATAGGCTACAAAAATAATTAGTGGGTAATAAATGATATTGATGCGATTGATATTAACATTGTTTGTAATGATGCCGCAAGCTACGGCTGCAAAAAAGTAAGCACATATAAGAAAGAACCCGTTCAATTGGTTGAGCGCCATCGGCTGCAACTGGGGTGTTTTAGGCTTATTAAATGTTTTCAAGAAAAACATCACCATACCGAATAATAAAAGCGGAATGGCGGGAACAAACAATGTGGAGAATCCGGGAATTGCGTTCCAAATCAAGGTGTCATGACTTTGAAAAAATGTGACGGTTAAAAAAAGCTCTACATTTTGAAAAAACTGAGAGACGATATCAGGACTAAAGAACAAAATGTCCGCCGAGCGCACGCTCTGAGGAAAATATGGTAATGTGAAAAACGGCGTGTAAATCGTATTCCATTTGAAGATGTTGATCATCATGACCGTGACAAACGGGCCTGAAATGACAATAAATGTGAGCGCTGAAAGCAACGTCTGTTTGATGTTTACCACCTTTTTAATTAGTAGGTAAACAAACGCGGTCGCAAGAAAAATCGGCACCGTGTACAAAGCGACACCGTAGCAATACATCGACAGCCCGAAAAAGACCATAGAAATATACATGTAACGTTTTTTTGAAAGCCCCAAATACAAGAAATAAGCACCAAACAAAAAGAAATGCGGAAACAGATTACAGTCGATGGCCCAACGGCTCTCCATGATTTGCCACGGATTCATCGCAGCAATCGCTAGCAGAATCAAGCCAAAGTTTTTATCCACCAATTTCGAACCAAACGCATAAAGCACGTAAAGCGCTGCCAAACTCGCAATTAATATAGGAAGTCGAATGGTGATGACAGAAAACCCGAAGACCTTGATGAAAGGAACCATGAGATATGACAAGAGCACGCTCATCTGTCCTGTACCCCAGGCAGTAAAATGTGCGGGCAGCCACATCCCAAAGCGATCCGTCCCATATTGCGATAGCGCCAACGCATCGACCGCACCCATAGCGCCGTCCTGATTGACGCCCGCAGGCATTTCTCCAAACTTCCAAACGCGAATAAAAATCGCAATCGCGCCAATGAGAATCAAAAGAAAAAGTTGAATTTGTTTCTCGGTGAACATCGATTGATGATTCTTGGCAAGCGGTTTTTTAATTGACTTGATGCCCTTTTCTTTCAACTGTGTCTCTTTGTAACTATCAGAAAGTTTTGTGAGGATTAATACCGTCAAAATGAGCACAGAAAGAAGGACAATAAACAACATGTTGTTATTCGTCGTTTGTAACCACGTTATAAGATCCATTCTAACGCCTCCTATTTACTCTGATTATTCTTGCTACCAATCACTTTTTGCACCAAATATCTTGGTCTTTGCTTCACTTCTTCATATATCTTCGAAATGTAAATACCGAGGATGCCATTTGAGATCATCAGCAAACTACCAATGATAAGTAACAGCAGTATGACGGTCGTGAATCCTTCTACCGCGAAGTTGTTGATTTTCATATACAATGTCTGCCCCATCATAAAGAGAAAGAATATAAATAGCAGAAATCCCACAAAGGTTGCAATTTGAAGTGGGACGGTCGAAAAAGAGGTAATCGCATGGAAAGCAAGTTTGACCAAGCGAAATACAGACCAGCCAGATCTGCCGTCTTTGCGTGGCTGCACTGCGAAAAAGACCTGTGTTCTTGAAAACCCGACCCAGGTAGACATGGCGCGAAAAAACGTTTGCCGCTCCGGCATATTCTTCCATGCCTCCACGACCACGCGATCCATGAGTCGAAAGTCAGACGCATTATCTAAATCGATCCCTGAAAAGGTCTTTAATGTCTTGTAAAACACCTTTGCACTTAATCTTTGGAAGAAAGATTCTTTTCCGCGGAACGTCTTCACGCCTTCCACCACTTCGAATCCTTTTTCCTTCCAAAGCATATACATTTCTTTTAAACTTTCGGGGGGATGTTGCAAATCCGCGTCCATCACCACGCAGCAATCGCCTTCGGCCGCATCAAGCCCAGCACAGAGTGCATTTTCTTTGCCAAAGTTTCTGCTCAGTTTGATTGCCTTGACAATTTGCAAGTCATTGACGATGCCCACAATTTCTTCCCAGGTGTTGTCTTTCGATCCGTCATCCACCAAAATGAACTCATGCGGAATCCCATCAGAAACGAGTGTTTGATGAATTACGGTGATGTTTTCTTGAATTGACTTGCCCTCATTAAAGATAGGAATCACAACCGACAACAGACCTTGCATGCGCGCACCCCATTTCATTGAAAATAGAATAGCACATTTCCCCCTTCATTTTCAACAATTCTCTTTGAATCTTACTATAATTATGATATTATCAAAACGTTAAAAAAAAGAATGACTTTGATTTCATGGAGGGATTTTATGTTAGGAGTAGTCGTTTATTTGATGTTTTTAGTCCTCGGGTTCATCATGGCGAGTTCCATTTTCAAGGAACAAGCTTTCTACGTCCGCATTTGGCTCGGTCTTTTGTTCGGTACGCTTGGTTTGATGTGGGGTGTCGTTCCTTTTGCTTTTGTACTTGGATTTACAGTCATTAGCCACATCCTCGCCCTCGTCTTCTTTGGTGGACTCACCTACCTCGCCTTTCATCGCGCGCAAAAAGCATTGCCCGAGATTGAAATCCCGAAAAAGAAGCCGAAGGAAATTGATCCCGAGACGGGCGAAGTCATCGTGGTCCCCGAACCTACCAAACTTCAAAAAATGATTCGAAAGTTTTTGGGATTTGTCGACTTCAAATGGGACAAGACATTTGCTGCCCTCATCTGGGTCACGGTGCCATTAATCATTCTGACTGGATTCATCCTGTTTAGCCATGTGCTAGATTTAAAGCCAGATGGATATTACGCAGGACAATCCACTTATGGCGACCTACCACTGCATCTTGGGATTACCTCAAGCATCGCGGAGCAAGGGATGTTTCCGCCAGACTATTCCATTTCCCCTGGCACGAAGTTGAGCTATCCGTTCTTGGTTGATTCACTGTCCTCGTCCCTTATGGTCTTTGGCTCTTCCTTGTCACTCGCCGTGCTGTTCCCAAGTCTTTTGTTGCTACTCGCCATGATTATGGGCTTCTTCATTTTGGCATACGAATTTCTAAAGAACAAAGGCGCTTCCATCATGGCAACCGTTTTGTTCTTCATCAACGGCGGCTTCGGATTCTTTTACTTCTTGGAAGCCAACTACGTCACGGTGGATAGCGCCGGAAAACTGGGGGTCGCCTCGGGAAACATGATGCAAAACCTCACCCGTATGGTCACGGAATTCTATCATACCCCTACGAACTTCAATCAGTTCAATATCCGTTGGTCAAACATCATTTGTGATATGATCATCCCACAAAGAACCACACTCGCGGGCTGGACTTTTGTCATCCTTGCGTTTTGGCTGCTCTTTAAGGCGCTCAACACGCAGGAAAAGAAATTCTACGTGGCGGCCGGTATCACAGGCGGCCTCCTGCCGATGATCAACACACACGCATTCCTAGGCTTTGGCATCATCGCCCTCGTCTGGGCAGCCGTCTTCTTGTTCCAACAGAAAAAGATTTGGGATTACATTAAAAATTGGCTCTGGCTTGGCATCCCGTTGCTCCTCATTGCCCTACCACAGTTGTTTTTCTGGACGTTTACGCAGACGAGTGGAGAAGGATTCTTGAAAATCACGTGGACTTGGCCTACCATCGGGCAGGAGAACTTTATCTGGTTCTGGGTAAAAAATGTCGGCATCGTCTTTGTGCTCATGCTTCCTGCGCTGTTTGCTTCTAGGAAGAAAATGCTTTCCTTTATGGCGGGACCGGTCGTCTTGTTTATCGTTGCGAACATTGTGAAATTCCAACCAAATGATTATGATAACAATAAACTGTTCTACATCTGGTATCTTTTCATGGTCATCCTCGTGTGCTCTTATGTCTGGAGCATCTATATCCGTATGAAGGGTATGCAAATGCGTTGGATGCTCATCGCGGTCGTCGTTGCGTTTGGAACGATCTCTGGCGGATTTACCATCGCGCGCGAAATCAACTCCGGCGGAACTTTACAGCAGTTCAACAACGCAACGATTAAAGCTGCCGACTTTGTGCAAGCCAATACACCAAAACGCGCGATGTTCTTGACCGGGCAACAGCATTTGAATCCAGTCGCCGCGTTAGCGGGACGGAATATCGTACTCGGGACTGGCCTATATCTTTTCTTTCACGGCGTGAATACGGATGAGAGAAAAGCTGACATCCCTAAGATGTACGCTGGCGGAGGAGAATTTGAACAACTCAGTCAGAAATACAAAGTAGATTACGTCTACATCAGTTCCTATGAGAGAAACGACTTCAAGGCAAATGAGCAGTATTTCAAAGACAATTATCCAAAAGTCTTTGAGAACGGCGACATCGTCCTGTTTGCAATTTCTGATGCAGCCAAAAGTTTTTCTGTCAATGGAAAATAGTGATTGCATAAAAAATAGTATTTTGCTATTATAAAAAGGAAATAAATTTTGAAACTATATGGAGGTTCGACATGAAAAGAATAATATCAGTAGTAAGTGTCTTAGTTTTAGCAGTATCGATGTTTGCGGGCGTGGTAGGGTTTGCAGCAGCAACCACAGCGCCAAAGGCGACCGCCGCTCCAGTTTTAGTTGCAGCACCTTCTGCAAAACTATTAAATGGCGATTTCGCGAAGAGTGCAAACGGGAAAACCCCTGACAACTGGGACATCAACGTATGGGACAACATCGGGACAATCACATATACCCCAAAGAGTGCCGGAAGCGCTGCGTTTGTGACGATTTCGAGTGATAAGCCAGCGGATGCGCGATTGAAACAACTTGTCGCACTCGCAAAGAATTCGACCTATGCCTTCGCTTGCGAAATCAAGGCAAGCGGATTTACTGATAAGTCAAAGAACGGCGCAGTTCTTTCAGTCCTTGGCAAGAATGAAAGTTCCGTATCAAAATACGAAACAAAGGGATTTGAAAAAGCTGTTGTTTATCTTGTAACTGGGGATGCGGTAGATGGTTCCTACCCTCTTACAATTGGCATTGGTGGACATGCGACGGCAAATGCTGGGACTGCAGAGTTTAGGAACGTTACGTTGAAAAAAGTCAAAGCGGCTCCTAAAAATGCAGCAATCATTACTTTATCTCAGTCTGCAAACGGTGGCGGCACAACAACGAACGATGTCAAAGTGCCTGAGTCTTCCTCTTCAATCATGTGGATCATTATCATCGTTGGCGTGATTTTGGCAGGTGGAATTGCATATTATTTAATCGTCATGAAAAAATCCGCAAACCCTTCTGAAGAGTCTTCGGAAGAAAAAGAAGAAGAAGAGTCTGAGGAGACGATTGAAACCTTTGAAGATGAAAAAGACGATACAAAAAAAGAACCGACCGAAAGCAAGGAAGATGATTTGCTTTAAGAATTTTTTCTTGGGTGTGATATATCATGATTAAGCTTTTCAATAAAGGCAAGACTGATACAGTCTTGCCTTCCAATTTAAAAACACCTGGCGGCCATATCGATGTTTTGGATGGTCTACGCGGGTTAGCAATTCTGCTGGTACTTTGGTTCCATCTGTGGCAATTGACCTGGTTCAACATGAAATTCGACCTTCCAAACTGGGGGTTCTTGGGCAGTATGGCGGGCAAACCGCTCAGCCTAGACTTCATCTCATGGACTGGCTTTATTGGAGTAGAACTCTTCTTTTTCGTCAGCGGGTTCTGTTTATTTTATCCCTATGCGCAAAGCATCTGGACGGGCAAACGCAATCAATCTCTCCTCGAGTATACAGGGAAGCGTTTTTTCAAAATCGTGCCTTCCTATCTCTTGGCGCTTCTTGTCATCGGTATCATGGGCGTATCTGGGCTTTATGTCTTTGGTGATGCGGGCGGTTTGAAAGGCTCGTTTTCCGATATCTGGCCGAACATTTGGAGCCATTTAACGTTTACCCATAACCTGAATCCTGCTACAGAAGGTGGTTTTACTGGGGTCTTGTGGTCCCTTGCTGTGGAAGTGCAATTCTATTTTATCTTCCCGATTTTTGCCTGGTTTATTCGAAAAGGACCAATCCCGGCTCTCCTTACATTCGGCGGGATGATTGCAATCGCATTCTTTTACCGCGGATACTATTTGCAGGCAGGATTGAACAACGGCAATAACTTCTTCCCTTTGCATCAGCTCCCTGCATTTATTGACCTCTTTGCTTATGGGATGTTTGCCGCTTGGTTCCTAGTGTTGTTAAAGACCAAAGTCTTAAAAATCGAAGCGCTCAAGTTCTTTTTTACCGTCACTGCGGTATTGTGTATGGTAGGGTTCTTCATGCTATTAAACGAAGGGTATCTGATTCGCTACCAGCCAAACGGTATCACTATTTGGCAAGTGCAAAACAGACTCGCCTTTGGCGTCGTATTAATCATTCTCACTATTGGATCTGCGTTCGCTTTTAAATTCTGGCGCGTCATCCTAGCGAACAAGGTCCTAGTGTTTCTCTCAACAATCTCTTATAACCTCTATATGTGGCACCAGTTTATCATTCGAGAACTCGTCACGCGACATATCGGCTATCCACAGAATTTGGACCTTCAAAAGTTGACCAATCCAGCCGATGAAAAATGGATTTGGATCTTTTCTCTAGTCGCAGTCGTTTCATCCATTGCCGTAGCCACACTCATTACCTACCTCTTTGAATTGCCGATTCTGAACTTCGGCAAGAACTGGCTCAGAAAAATCTCAAACAAGCGCGACGCGAAAAAAGGATTAATGGTCGCGCAGACTTCGCCTGCGATTCCTCTGGCGACTCTTGCGACGCCTGTGGAGCCCGCGACGGATGCGGATGCAGATGCAGATGAAGCGACTCAGGCGCCAACGACAGATGCGACACC
>JBAXOJ010000014.1:0-23294 GCA_037133315.1 Clostridia bacterium | reverse complement strand
GTCAAAATGCTCGGGCCAGAAGACGTGCAGTCAATTGACCGGATTTCACAATATGTGTTCAACATCGACCAGTCCGGAACAATTGGCAACCTCGGGGTCATTGCCGTGCATGGGTATGGCAGTGATGGCGTCAATCCAAGCGATGCCATTAATTTCTGGAACAGTGCGTTTGCGCTTGCGCGCGATTTCAACAAACCGCTTTGGATGACAGAGACATCAGGCTATTTGAACGACTGGCCGAGTGTGATGCGACTTGGAAAAGACATCAATCTTGCGTTGACGGAAGGCAGAATCAATGCGTGGGTGTGGTGGAGACTCAGCGACAATATGTCCGGCGGGGCAAGAAATGAACGAGAAGGGCTCATGAAAAACTTTGTTCCGACCCCGAAATACTATGTCTCAAAGAATTTTTATCGATATATTCGTCCAGGCGCGGTGCGTTATGACTGCAAGTCGACGTATGCAGATTTGTATGTATCCGCGTATAAAGAGCCGGTCAGCAAGAAGTTGACCATTATTCTGGTGAACGAATCAGCCACGGATCGCGTGATTTCTGTGGGTGCCATGAATGGCGGCGTGACGCCAACACAATTCAATTCTTATCGCACGTCTGCGACCGAAAACTGTGTGGATGCTGGCCTCGTAAACGCATCGAGTTTTGTGGTAAAAGCGTCGAGTGTGACGACGTTGCAAGCAGGCTACTAGACGGGAGGGTTCGTTATTCCAAGGATCATAGCAGGCTTTGCCAAAGGATTACAGATTGAAGCGCCAAAAGGCAGCAAGACGCGACCGACTACGGATCGCGTGAAAGAGTCACTCTTCAATATCATCCAAATGCATATCCCTGGAACGGTGGTGCTTGATTTGTTTGCGGGTTCGGGCAGTCTAGGGATGGAAGCGCTCAGTCGTGGCGCCACCAAGGCGATCTTTTGTGATAAAGACATGGCTGCCATTCTGTTAATTAAAAAGAATTTGGCGTATTGTAAGCTAGCGGAAGCGGCGCAGGTGCTCCAATGCGATTACCAGCAGGCAATCAAAAAGATAGAGCGTGAAACGGTGGGGCTGGTGTTTTTGGATCCACCTTATGCGACGGGATTGTTGCAGGCAGCAATCCAGAAAATCATCGATGCCAACATCTTGACAGAGGGTGCTATGATAGTAGCAGAGCATCCAAAGGAAGAGACACTCGACGATTTTGGTGTAATGCGTACTGAAAAGTATGGCGATATCTGTATTTCATTTCTGAAAGGTCGGTGAACGTATGAAGGTTTTTGTATATCCTGGTAGTTTTGATCCTGTGACGAACGGGCACATAGATATTATCCAACGGGCAGCCGTCATTTGTGACAAGCTCATCGTGGCAGTGTTGGTGAACCAAAGCAAAAATGCATTGTTTTCATTAGAAGAACGGGTGGAACTCCTGCGCAAATCACTGCAAGGGTGCGCGAACATTGAGGTGTGCAGTTTTTCGGGACTGTTGGTCAATTTCGCACGAGACAAAGGGGCGAGCGTGATAATTAAGGGCTTGCGTGCTGTTTCGGATTACGAATATGAATTGCAGATGGCGTTGCTCAACAAAAAGTTGGATGAAAAAATCGAGACGTTATTCATGATGGCGAATTTGCATTATTCCTATTTGAGCTCGAGTATCGTGAAAGATATCGCACTTTTGGGGGGAGATATCGATGGACTTGTGCCAAATGCGATAAAATCTGATATAATAGAAAAAATTAATGGGATTGCACAAAAATAAAAACTAGAGGAGGAAGCACCCGTGGAAGTAATTAATATCATTAATAAGTTTGAAGATGCAATGGAAGAGGCTTCGACATTACCTTTTTCAAGTAAAAAAATCATTGATAAAGACCTGATTGAGGCGTTTCTAGAGGAAATTCGATGCCATTTGCCAGAAGACATCAAAAAGGCAAAATGGATTCAAGATGAAAGAACCAAGATTCTTGCGGATACCAAAGCGGAAAGAGAGCGGATTCTGTTGGACACACAGGAGACGGTGACGCAGATGGTAGCGGATCATGAAATCGTGCGCATTGCGCAGGAAGATGCTCGCCAAAAGATCGAAGAGGCGACGGAAAAGGCGATGCGCATTGAATCTGGCGCAAAGCAATACGCCAGTGGCATCTTAGAAGAAATGCAACACAAATTGCAAATGAAGTTAGAAGAAATCGAAAAGAACAAACGCGAATTGGAAAACTTCTAAACTTCCTGCGTCCATCCGAAGACGTCCGGCGCTTCGTCCATTTGGATTTTCGTAATGGTATCATATAGTTTCTGCGAAAGCGTTCCAATTTCAAAGTTGTTAATCACAATGGCATTGTCGTTCCAGCTCAACTCACCGACCGGGGAGATGACGGCGGCAGTGCCTGTGCCAAATACTTCTTCTAAAGTACCGTTTGCGTGCGCATCGAATACTTCTTGGATGCTGATTTTACGCTCTGTGACTTTTATGCCCCAAGATTGCATGAGTTGGATCGCGGCATCACGCGTGACACCTGGCAAGATACTACCTTCCAGCCCGGCGGTCAGGACTTCTCCGTTGATTTTGAAAAACACGTTCATCGTGCCAACTTCCTCAATATACTTTTTCTCAACACCATCTAACCAAAGCACTTGCGTGAAGCCTTTTTTCTTGGCTTCCATTTGCGCTTTGAGGCTCGCAACATAATTTGCGGGTGTCTTTGCAAAGCCGATGCCACCTTTGACGGCACGGACGTAATTGGATTCGACATAAATTTTGACTGGGTTCAAACCCTCTGGGTAATAAGCGCCAACAGGAGACAAGATGATGATGAATTGATAGGTCTCAGATGGGCGCACGCCAAGATGTGCCTCGGTCGCAAGGATAAACGGGCGGATATAAAGCGACGTGCCAGGCTCAGTCGGAATCCAGTCCTTGTCCACTTCGACGATTGATTTGCAGGCTTCCACGCAATAATCGACGTCAATCAGCGGAATGCAAAGGCGCTCATTCGACGTATTGACGCGGCGCATATTCATTTCTGGGCGAAACAAAAGGATCTTTCCTTTTGTACCATCCGCCCGATCGGCTGTCTTGTAGGCTTTCATGCCTTCGAAAATCGCTTGCCCATAATGGAACACCATTGCCGATGGATCCAGGCTAATCGGTGCATACGGGACAATTCTGGAATTGTGCCAACCGTTTTCAAGATCATAATCCATAATAAACATATGATCCGTAAAATATTTTCCAAACCCTAAGTCAGTCTGGTCTGGTTTTGCTTTTGGACTTGTCGTCCTGGTGATTTTGAGATCCTTTAACATCGTGGGCACAACCTTTCCTCGTCGAAAACTTTTTTTCACTTCTTATCATGCTACTTTTTGGACAAAAAATCAAGTGCAAATTTCCAAAGTTTGCAGTAAAATGGACAGGGTGGCGCAAGCGCCAAACACACAGGAGGAAAGTATTTATGCGTTTTAAGCCTGATCTTTATGTCGATTCGATCTTTGCGATCGATTTTCAAAACCTAAAAGCCAGGGGCATCAAGGGGTTGCTTTTGGATGTGGACAATACGCTCAAAGCGCATTACGCAGAGGCGCCGTCGGCGCAAGTGCGGGGATGGCTTGACGAGGCACGCGCGGCAGGATTCGCGCTGTGCATCGTCTCAAACGGCCGCCAAAGCCGGATTGGGCCGTTTGCGCATGGCATCGGGCTCGCGGCTGTGGGCGATGCCATGAAGCCATCCCGCGCAGGCTTTCTGCGGGCTGCGGAAAGCCTGCATCTCGACGTATGTCACACCGCCGTGGTCGGCGACCAGCTGTTCACCGACATCCTCGGCGGGAACAACGCAGGCGCCTTGACCATTCTCGTCAAACCCATCTCCATAGACGAGCCTTTTTACGTGAAACTGAAGCGCCCGCTCGAGCGACTATTCTTGAAAAAACGCGTCGCATCAAGTACAATGAACGAAAGCGCTAGACAATAGCGCTGGAAATGCAAAAAAATCAAACTCGGAGGAACCATTCATGGAATTTATCAATGCCTATTTTGCAACACTCATATTCATTCTCGGCCTCGTCGTCGGCAGTTTTCTCAACGTCTGCATCTATCGCATTCCCGCAGGAGAATCCGTCGTCCGACCCCCCAGCCACTGCCCAAAATGCAACACGCAATTAAAATCCATAGATCTTTTTCCCGTCTTTAGTTGGCTGTTTCTACTCGGAAAATGCCGCTATTGCGGATGCAAGGTTTCTGCGCGCTATGCCGTCGTGGAGCTCTTGACAGGCATTTTATTTCTCGGATTCTTCATGCGCTTCGGCATCACCATGCCAGAACTGCCATCGCTCCTTGCTGGCATCACCTTTACGGCCATCCTCATCACCATTTTCTTTATTGATATCGACCATCAGATCATCCCAAATGGCCTCGTCATCACGGCAACCGGTCTGGGCGTCGTAGCCGTCGTGTTGAAAGCGTTTTTGGGCTTTAAGTTTTTTCTCGACCAACTCTGGTGGGAACACCTTCTCGGCGTCTTACCTGGCGTCGTTGCGATGTTGCTTATCATGGTCCTCGGCGCACTCATTTATAAAAAGGAAGCGTTGGGCATGGGAGACGTCAAAATCTTCATTCCAATTGGTCTTTTCCTCGGTTGGAAACTCGCGATTGCGACCTTGCTGATTGCCATCGTCGTCGGCGGCATCGCTGGCGTCATCTTGATGATCACGCGCAAGGCGGAACGCACCAGTGCCATGCCATTCGGCCCCTTTATTGTCGCGGGCGCTTTGGTCGCGATGCTTGCAAACACGCAATTACTCCGCCTGTCGGACTGGTACTTTAGTTTGTTTATTCGATGAAATGAGGCGTTCGTATGAATGATTCCATCAAATTCGGCCCCGCCGGCCAGGAAGAAAGTTTTATCAGCGAGGGCTACAAACACTCCTGGCAATACCCTGAATGGCTCGCTGCCAAAGGCATCAACGCGTTTGAGTACCAATGCAACAAAGGCGTTAAGATTGGCATGCCTGCCGCTCAAGAAGTCGGCAAGAAAGCGGCTGAGTTTGGCGTTTCGCTTAGCGTACACGCCCCGTACTACATCAGCCTTGCAAGCTTGGAGGAAGAAAAGCGGGACAATTCCATCACCTACATCACAGACACCATGCGCGCGGCGGATTGGATGGGCGCTACGAGAATCGTCGTTCACTGCGGCGGTGCCGCAAAACAAGAGCGCCGGACGGCAGTGGAGGTCGCGAAGTCGGTCCTAATACGCGCACTGCAAACAGCAGACGACCTGGGACTTGGACACATCACGCTTTGCCCCGAACTCATGGGCAAAGAAAACCAGCTTGGCAGTCTAGATGAAGTCATTGAGATGTGCCAGTTGGATGACCGCATGCTCCCGTGCATCGATTTCGGGCACCTCAATGCCAGAGAACAAGGCTCCATGAAAACAACGCAAGACTTTGTATCTGTGCTGAATCGCATGGAAAACGGCCTAGGCCACGACCGCATCAAACACTTCCACATTCACTTCAGCCGCATCGAGTACACAGGCATGGGTGAAAAACGTCACTGGAATTACGAAGACGTCCAGTTTGGCCCAGATTTTGAACCGTTGGCGGAGGCCTTGATACAAAAAGACCTGGAACCAACCATCATCTGCGAATCAAGCGGCAAACAGGCGCAGGATTCCGTGACATTCCAAAAAATCTATCAATCACTAAGAAAATGAGGGCTTGCAATGAGAAAAATCAATGAACTGAGGGCGTCGATGGAAGCAAGAGGCTTGGATGCGCTACTCATAGAAAAACGCGAAAACTACTTTTACCTCACCGGCATGACAGGGGAGGACTCCTTTTGCGTGGTCACACAGGCGGATGTGTTTTTGATTGTCGATTTCCGCTTCACAACCCAGGCAACTGCGGAAGCCCCTGACTGCAACGTCATGGAATATTCCGGCGACGTGCTAACGACCTTCCAAGTCCTATTTCACGATAAAAAACTCGCGAGAATCGGCTATGACGCCGACAATACAACCTGTGCACGCTTTGCAGACCTCACTCAAAAAGTCTTTAACGTCACGTTTCTCGACGCCACTGGTCTCGTCGAGACCTTGCGTATGTGTAAAGAAGAGTCGGAAATCAAGCTGATTAACCGCGCGGTCGAAATCGCGGACGCCGCATTCCAAAGCGTCCTGCCCTTTATCCGGCCGGGTGTGACCGAATTGGATGTCGCTGCAGAACTCGAATATCGCATGCGCAAACTGGGAGCCACTGGCCCGTCCTTCAAAACCATCGTCGCGTCTGGCGCGCGCGGCGCCTTGCCGCACGGCATGGCCTCCGACAAACGCATCAAATTCGGCGACGCCGTAACCATCGACTTTGGCGCCTACGTGCAAGGTTACTGTTCGGACATGACCCGCACGATTTTTGTCGGCAAGGCGAAACCCCAATTCGAAAAACTTTACGCAATTGTCTTGGAAGCCCAGCAGGCTGCCCTTCATGGTTGCATCGCCGGCGCAACCGGCCGCCAAGTCGATGCCATCGCACGCGGCATCATCACCCAAGCTGGTTATGGCGCCAACTTCGGCCACGGCACAGGGCACGGCCTCGGTTGCGAAATCCACGAGCATCCGCGCATCAACGCGCGCAACGAAACGCCCCTCGAAGAGGGCATGGTCGTCACCATCGAACCCGGCATCTATCTGCCTGGCGTGGGAGGCATCCGCATTGAGGACGTCGTCATCGTGCACGGCCAAAAGCCCCTGGTCCTCACCCAAACATCAAAAGAACTTTTCGTGGTCTAGCCCAAAATGAGTTTTTTCAATCATTTCGGACTGACGCCCCCTTTTTCCTACCACTTTTCAATGGATTTATACATTTTCCTATTTGAAAATGATTTTTTGATAAGGAAAACCGGTTTTCGTCATGGATTTGGTCACTTTTGGCCCCTAGAAGAGGCGGCAAAAGTTGATATATCGAAGGTTGAGGCATGTGTGGTAGGAAAATGCGCGCGTCAGTCCAGCAACTGGTAGGAAATATGGCGCGTCAGTCCGATTTAGTGAAATCGTCCGAATTTTAGGTTGAATATATCCTAAAAAAAGAATATACTGTTTTTGGAGGCGATATATATGAAAATCAACACGAATAATTTAGTTTCAATTTCCGAGGCAAATCAAAACTTTTCAAAGGTTGCTAGACTTGTTGATGAAAATGGCGCAGCAGTCATTATGAAAAACAATGTGCCACGATACGTGCTCATTGAATTCAGTCAGTTTCAAAAAGAAGAATTTGCTGACAGTACTGATGTTGAGGCAATTGGAGAAGAAATCATTAGACGTAATCACAAAGCATTTTTGGAGTTATCGAAATGAAAAAATTAAGTTCAGAGCAAATCGTTATGCTTCATAAGCTGTTGCTCAAACACACAGGTGGAGCAGATGGGATTAGAGATCTCAATCTTTTAGAGTCAGCAGCGAATTCACCGTTCCAGTCGTTTGAGGGTCAGTATATTTATCCCACAATTGAAAGTCGCGCTGCACGATTGGGATTTGGATTAATAAAGAACCATCCTTTTGTAGATGGAAATAAAAGAGTTGGAATTCTTGCGATGATTACCTTTTTGCAATTAAACGGTGTCGAATTAAACTATACTGATTTTGAATTGGTTGCGTTGGGCGTTGGTATCGCTTCTGGAGAGAAAGACGATAAAGCCATTTTGAACTGGATCATAGAACATAATTAATGAAAAAATTCATCGGCGCTAGGGATTGATTATTCCGCGTAAAAAAGGTATGATAGGAGCGTAATTTTTCTTTAAGAAGAAATAAAAATTTCGGAGGGTATTGTTTATGATCGCTGCAGGAGAGTTTAGAAATGGAATTACGTTTGAGCTAGATAATCAGGTGTTTCAAATTATGGAGTTCCAACACGTAAAGCCAGGCAAGGGCGCTGCGTTTGTGCGCACAAGATTGAAGAACGTCATTACTGGTGCGACCGTTGACCGTACCTTTAATCCATCGGACAAGATGCCAAAGGCGCACATCGACCGAAGAGATATGCAGTATCTTTATAACGATGGCGAATTGTATCACTTTATGGACGCAGAGACGTTTGATCAAATCCCGATGAACGCTTCTACAGTTGGAGATACGCTGAAATTTGTAAAAGAGAATGACACAGTCAAAGTCTTGTCCTTCAAAGGCGTGGTATTTGGAATTGAAGCCGCGACTTTTGTGGTGCTTGAAATCATCGAAACAGAGCCAGGCTTCAAAGGCGACACGGCGCAAGGTGCTACAAAACCAGCGACAGTAGAGACTGGCGCAGTCGTAAAAGTGCCATTGTTCGTTGAATCAGGCGAAAAAATCAAGATCGACACCAGAACGGGTGAGTATTTAGAAAGAGCATAAAGGAGGAAATGAGAATGGCATATTTATCAGAAAAAGCGGCATACCTAAGAGGGCTATGTGAAGGCATGAATTTAGAAGATACGGATCAGAACAAGCTTCTGAAAGCTATAGTGGAAGCATTAGACGATCTTTCTTTTGCAGTGGAAGAACTAGAAGAGCAGCAGGAAGAAATTTTGGAAGAGTTAGACGAAATCAACGAGGTCATGGACGAGATTTCCGACATCATCGACGACGAGTGTGATTGCGACGATGACGACTGCGACTGCGACTGCGACTGTGGCTGCGATGTTGACTTTGAATGCCCAGAATGTGGCGAATTGATTTGCATGGATGAAATCGATATCGATGATACAGACAATGTGATTTGCCCACAATGCGGCGAAACATTTGAATTAGAAATCGATTGTGATTGCGATGACGACGACGACGAAGACGACGAAGAAGAAGTCGTAGAAGAAAAAGTCGTTGAAAAGAAAGTGACAGAGAAGAAGAAAAAGAAATAAAGTTAGATTTGTTCCCAGTTGTGCCACACATGTTGTACATCATCATTCTCTTCTAGGGCGTCAATCAGGCGCTCTAGTTTTTTTTGCGACGTTGGGTCGGACAAGGCATTATAAGTGGATGGAACCCACTCTAGTTCGGCTTCCGCAAACACAAAGCCTGCGTCCTCTAATGTTTCGCGCACGCGAGAAAAGGATTCCACAGAAGTAGTCACTTCAAAATATTCATCTTCCGCGACGACATCTTCTGCACCCGCATCAATCGCCTGCATCATCAAGAGATCTTCGTCGCTATCTGGTAATCGCTCGATGACGAGGACGCCTTTTTTGGCAAATAAAAAAGATACGCAACCAGTAGAACCGAGATTGCCACCTGATTTATCAAAGATATGGCGTACTTCGCCAGCGGTGCGGTTTTTGTTGTCGGTTGCTGCTTCTACCATAACAGCAATGCCTTCAGGGCCATAGCCTTCATAGACGATTTCTTCGTAATTTGCGGCATCTTGTGTGCCAGAAGCTTTTTCAATACTACGTTTGATGTTGTCATTTGGCATATTGATTGCTTTGCATTTTGCGATGACATCGGCAAGTCGCGCGTTGATAGACGGATCGGGTCCGCCTGATTTGACGGCAATCACCAGTTCGCGCCCCATCTTCGTAAAATCTTTGCCGCGTAATGAATCCATTTTATTTTTTTTGTTAATAATATTCTTCCATTTTGAATGTCCTGACATGAATCATCCCTCCGCGTAACATTATAACGGCTAATTTACGGATTGTCATTTTTTTTATCTCGTTTTTTTGGTATAATCAGAGCAGATGAATTGTGACATACGAATTGAGGAGCTGTTGTGCTTTGGTTGACATAGAGAGAATTATAGGGAATTTTTTGATTGAGGGGCAGTTTGAAAGTTCCGCGTGTTATGGGCAGGGGCATATTAACGACACCTACGCAGCGACCTATCAGATGTATGATGGGACGACGCGCAGATATATTTTTCAGCGTGTGAACCATAATATTTTTTCTGAACCGGAAAAACTCATGGAAAATGTGGCGAACGTGACCAGTTACTTGCGCTCAAAAATCATTGCGTCGGGTGGGGATCCAGAACGCGAGACGTTGAACCTCATTCCTACAAATGATGGGTGTTTCTTTAAAGATTCGGAATGCGATGTTTGGAGAGGCTATGTGTTTATAGAACAAGCAACGAGTTTTCAAACGGTGGAGGACCCGCGTCATTTTTACTCTGCTGGGAAGGCGTTTGGGAAATTTCAAACCATGTTGCAAGACTACCCCGCGGATACGCTTTTTGAGACCATAAAAGACTTTCATAATACGAAAAAGCGATTTGCCCGTTTTCAAGAAGTGGTTGCGAAAGATGCCTTTCATAGGGCTGCTCAGGTACAGAAAGAAATTGATTTTGTGATGCAACGGGCAGAAGATATGTCGATTTTGACCGATTTGTTAGACCAGGGCAAAGTGCCATTGCGCGTAACGCACAACGACACAAAATTAAATAATGTACTCATCGATGATGAGACGGGAAAAGGGCTTTGCGTCATTGATTTAGATACTGTGCTTCCCGGTCTCTCTCTCTATGATTTCGGCGATGCCATTCGCTTTGGAGCAAACGCGGGAGAAGAGGATGAACGTGATTTGTCGAAAGTCTGGATGGATCTGCATCTCTTCGAACAATTCTCAAAAGGATTTTTGGAAGAAGCGGGACAGAGTTTGAGTCCGACAGAAATAGCTTTTTTACCCCTTTCAGCAAAAATCATGACGCTGGAATGTGGTATGCGATTTTTGACCGATCACCTGGAAGGGGATACTTATTTTAAGATTCATTTTGATAACCATAATTTGGATCGCGCACGGTCGCAATTCAAGTTGGTTGCAGACATGGAAGGGAAACTTGACGAAATGGGTAAAATCATCACGCAGTATGCGTAGTTTTTGTTTTTTGGAGGGATCTGCATGTTTAGAAGAATCACGATATTGATCTGTTTGATCGCATTTGTTGCGCTTTGTATTGCGCCAGCAAATGATTTGAAAGCCGCAGAAGCTTCTCCTGTGCGGGTAGTGTGCATTGGTGATTCAATTACCGAGGGCGGCACGATTATCGACGGCAAAATTACGCCAACTTATCGCTTAGAGTTATGGAAGAAATTTGTGGATGCCGATATTGATGTGCAGTTTCTTGGCAGAGACACACTGAGTCCCTATGAAGTTTATAAAGGCAAGGAATACCCCTCACAGCACTTAGGGTGGGGAGGGAAGCGCATCGAGGATGTAAACCAGCTACTCATTGATGGAGAATGGGGGACGGCTGCAGATGGCTTTGATATCGCGGTCATATTAATTGGATTCAACAACGCGTCCGCCTGGGATGGTCGGCCTCGTCCGACGGTTCCCGAGTTCAATCAACTTATGAAAGATCTCATTGCCACCGTGCGTGCGAAGCAATCGAATGTCAAAATCATTTTGCAGACGTCACCAACTGGGACTCCAACCAATATACCGGAAGAATATGTGAAAGAGTATAAGAACATTGCTGACCAGTCAAACACGACGGCTTCGCCCGTGTACTATGTCCCGTCCCCACCAACATACAATAACGCGGAAGATACGACGGACGGCATTCATCCGAATGCACGCGGTGAACTAAAAATTGCAAACGGCATGTGGAATGTCATAAAAAAAATTGTTGTGATAACCGCACCGTCAATCAATACGATTACCGATGCAACAAAGACGATTTCGGGCAAGGCACCTGCAAACGGAACCGTCACGGTACTCTTCAGCACCAAAAAAAAGACAGCAAAAGTGAATGGCGGAAGTTGGAAAGTGTTGTTAACCGCACCCATCAAAGCGGGTACAAAAGTGACCGCTTCTGTCGAAGTCAATGGCTTTTCGAGCCCGATCAAGACGACATATGTCATACCGGCTACCCCGAAGGTGTTCACATTGAAAGCGAACGCCATCGTTATCAAGGGTACTGCCACAAAAGGCGGTGTGGTCTTTGCGAAAATTGGTACAAAGACCTATTCTGCAAAAGCCAACACGAAAACAGGCTCATTTGCGATTAAAACTCCAAAATTGAAGAAAGGAACGAAAGTTTCTGTGACTTGTAAAGCGGGTGGGAAAACGAGTGCTGCAAAAGTTTTATTGGTGGTTATTTGAAATTTTTGTGGTATAATGCAAGCAAATCAGTGAAGAGGTGACATATGGACCAGACAACGCAGAATACACAGGAAGAAGGCTTTGGGAAACTGTTTGTTGCAGAGGACACCGTCGCGTTTATCGCGATGATGGAGGCTATGTCTGTGCTTGGTGTTCACGAAGTGAGTGCTGGGGTGACGGATGAACTTTACGAGATGATTCGAAACAAACATGCGCGTGGGATTCGCGTTGAGGTTGGGAACAAAGAAACCATTATCAACATCCCCATTTGTGTGATTTACGGCTATGATATCAGACAAGTCGCGCGCAATATTCAGTCGCGGATTGCAAAAGCGGTGGAAGAAGCAACGGAACTGCTCGTCAAAGAAATCAACGTCACCGTAAATGACATTAAATTTGGGGAAAAGCATGATTTGCAAGACGAAGAAACAATGTCGCTTGAACAATTTCCAGGTTGTTGCGGGACGATTTTAATTACAGAGTACGTTGTCGCCTGGATTGCAAAGACACAAGCACTTGCAGTCAATGGGGTAGCGGAATTGAGCAGTGGGATCGCTGGCGAAATCGCGGGTCTGATCTCGAAGAGAAACGAAGCACGAGGCGTGAAAGTGGAGGCAGGACAGAAAGAAGTGCTGATTGATTTGTATCTCGTTGTGCAATATGGTTGTCGCGTGCCAGACGTCGCTTGGGAAACACAAGAAAAAGTGAAAAGTACCGTGGAAAAACTGACAGGATTCGTCGTAAAAGAGGTCAATGTGACGGTGCAGGGAATTGATTTTGAAAACGACTTTGTGCCACAAAAATAGAGAATCGATAAGAAAGAGGGTAATATCATGAGTGTACTAAGAAAAACGTTAGGAATTATCAACGCATTGATTGTCATGGCTGTCTCTATGGGTGCGATGATTTATTTTGCTAGACCAGATGCGGTGGGTTGGCTGCGCAATTATCTTGAGACCCATCTCCTCAACGATCGTCAAGTCCTGCTTTACTGGCTTTTGGGGTCGTGGCTCGTGTTTGTCCTGGCATTTGTGACGTTGGTCATCTTTTCTATTCGAATCGGCGGATTCAGAGGCGTTTCTCGGAGAAACGAAATTGGTGAATACAAAGTCTCACTGCACGCGATTGAAAACATTGCGCTTGCGGAAACCAGAAGAATTTCGGGGCTGAAGGTGTTGAAGACGCCTGTTCAAAAAATGGATAAAGGGGTTTTCGTAACGGTCAAAGCGAGTGCGATGATGGATGAAAATATTCCTGAATTATCTCAAACCGTGCAAGATCGTGTAAAAATGGCGATCGAAAAGTCGACCGAAATCAATGTGTTGGAAGTGCGCGTTTTAATTTCCGATATCTTCGTGCCAAACAAACCAAGGGTCGAATAGAGGAGGTTTTCAGAATGGATTTAAACCAGTTTGCAAAGTTTTATGCTTCGCATAAAGGTGGCGTGATTGGTGCTGGCATCGGCATTTTTGTTGCCGTCATGATTTTATGGCTTGGATTTTTCAACATGCTTTTCATTGCTATCCTAGGCGGAATCGGGTATTATATTGGAGTTGCCTTTTTTCAAGGCAAGAATTTTATTCGGGAATTGATCGACAGGATTATACCACCAGGGACTTACAGATAGTGTGGAACCTTGAAAAATCTAGAGCACGATACCCATTAGGAGGAACGCATGAGCAGGAGAGACGCGCGCGAAACGGTCATGAAATTAATCTATCAGCAGATGATTCATGAGGTCGATGTAGAGGATGAGAGCACAATGATGCTCGCGATGTTTCGTGATGAAAAAGAAAAGATAAAAATCAACGAACGCGATCAAAAGTACATCAGAGATGTACTGGCTGGTGTAGAAAGTGAAAAGGGTTTCTTGGATGAGGTCATAGCACGTCTGTCGCTTGGTTGGCAACTGAAGCGCATCCCGCTCGTGGATCTTTCCATCTTACGTTTGGCGATTTACGAAATGAAATTTAGAGAAGACATTCCAGTGAGTGTTTCAATCAACGAATCCGTGGAATTGGCTAAGCGCTATTGTGGAGAAGTCTCTGCAAGCGCAATCAACGGCATATTAGGTAATTTTGCGAGAAAAGAATTAAGTGCAGAAAGATTAAAGTAGGTGGCGTATGGCAACAGACAGCAGTACAAATCAGAATGTCGTTACAGTATCTAGACTTGTAAATTATATTAAAAAATATCTAGAATCAAACAATTTACTACAAGGCGTGAGCGTGAAAGGTGAAATATCGAATTATCGATTGAGCCAGAATGGTCACGTTTATTTTACGTTGAAAGATGCGGATGCATCGATCGATTGCACCATGTGGAAAAGCATGCGGGCGCGGCTCAAGTTTGCACCAGAGACTGGCTTGATGGTCGTGGTTTCGGCAAACGTGACGGTCTATGTGGCATCCGGGAAAATGCATCTCATCATCGAGAGCATGCAGCCAGATGGAATCGGCGGACTTCATTTGGCCTATGAGCAGCTGAAAGAGAAACTCGAAAAAGAGGGTTTGTTTGACGCGCGCAATAAAAAAGAACTGCCGATGCTCCCCAGAGCAGTAGGCGTCATCACTTCCCCGACGGGGTCTGTCGTACGGGATATTATCAATGTTTCCACGCGGCGGTTCCCAAACGCAAAGCTAAAAATCATCCCAGTCGCGGTCCAGGGCGAAGGTTCCGCGCTTCAAGTCGCAAACGCGGTCAATCAATTCAATCAGCTCGGGACCGTTGATGTCATCATCATCGCGCGTGGTGGTGGATCATTTGAGGATTTGTTTTCGTTCAACGAAGAGATTGTGGCGCGCAGCATTTTTGCGTCTCAGATTCCTGTCATTTCCGCCATAGGGCACGAGACCGATTTCACGATTGCAGACTTTGTCGCGGACTGGCGTGCACCAACCCCATCTGCTGCGGCAGAACTTGCTTTTCCGGTCTATGATGATTTATTGGAACAGATCAGAACGCTCGATTTGATGTTACGTCGTTCCTTGAAAAATAGTATTCATGTCAAACGTCGCCAACTGGATAGTATTCAGAATTCGCCGAGTTTCAAATATCCGCTCAACATTGTCATGCAAGAATCACGACAGATCGAGCAATTTGAGAAACGATTGGCATCACGCGGGAAGAACTGGATAGAGCGTTTGCGCGCCAATTTATCTAAAAACATTGCGCATCTCAACGCATTGAGTCCGTTGACTGTGTTAGCGAGAGGTTATGGTGTTTTAACAGGAAAAGAAGACGGAGTGCCAATCCTTTCTGTTGCGCAAGCAAACATTGGGCAGGTAATTGAAGTATTATTAAAAGACGGGACCATCGACGCACGAATCGAAGATGTGAGGAGGACACAAAATGGCTACGAAGGAAATCAAAAAGACGTATGAAGAAGCAATACAGCGCTTAGAAGAGATTGTGGAAAAGCTTGATTCAGGCGCGTTCACACTGGATGAATCCATGAGTTTGTTTCAGGAAGGCGTGGCGCTGACGAAGTATTGCAACGCGAAGTTGAATGAGTACGAAAAGACGATTACCAAGCTTGTTGAGAAGCAAGGGGAATTGATTGAGGAGAAATTTGATGAATAACATCGAAGTGTCCCATTCGCAGTTTAAGACGAAATTGCTACAATTATCAAAAATTATTGAAGATGCACTGGTGCATTATATCGAAAAATGGCCCATCGAAAGCACCACGCTACGGGAGGCCATCACTTACAGTGTCAAATCAGGAGGGAAACGCATTCGTCCTGTCTTGATGCTAGCCATTGCGAAGCTTTGTAACCAACCATATGCCTTGGTATTGCCGTATGCTTGCGCATTGGAACTGATTCATACATTTTCATTGGTGCATGATGACTTGCCTTGCATGGATGACGATGATTTTCGTCGCGGGGTCCCGACCTGCCACAAGGTATTCGGGGAAGCAATGGCGGTGCTGGCTGGAGACGCGATGCTTAACATGGCGTATCAAATCATGCTGGAAGAAGCTGCACAACATCATGGAGCAACCGAACATATCGACGCGGCCTTTATCATTGCAAAAGCAACGGGTGAATCAGGGATGATTTCTGGTCAGGTCCTCGATGTTGAGGCAGAAGGAAAAGAAATAACGTATGAACAGTTAGAAAAAATTCATTTTTTGAAGACAGGTGCATTGCTGTCAGCTCCGATTATGGCGGCTGCGGCCCTTTGTAAGATGCGCGAGGAGGAGAAAACAGCACTTGGCATTTTTGCAAAGAACTTAGGTCTAACCTTTCAAATCATGGACGACATTCTAGATGTTGTGGGGGAAGAGAAAAAACTCGGTAAGCCTGTCGGTAGTGATGCGGAAAACTCGAAAAGTACGTTTGTAAAACTCATTGGGATCGAACAATCAAAAGAAACCGTTGCGCGCTTGTCTGCGGAGTCCTTGCAACAATTGAATGTGCTCCAAGGAGATACGTGGTTTCTTCAGGAACTCTCAGCGTTTCTTGCGAAACGTGAGTATTAGGTGTATAATTATGCATTAGAACAAGGGTGGCGCAGTATTCTAGTCAGGTGTTTTGTTTCTAAAGGCGGGCCTAAAAACTCGCTAAAGGGCACATCGATGAAGTCCCTTGTGTTGGCTTGTTACGCCCAGTGATGGGCTGATGCTGGGGGTTAAGGTTTTGGGGCGATCTGCAATGGCATGCGGGCGTTGACCCCTTTACCGTGGAGACCTTATCCCGTACTCTGTACGGCTAAGGATTAAACCTACTATGCGGTACCGAAAGGTTGCTGTGAGTAGTGTAGCCTGCCTTGAGTGGGTGTGGAGGATGGCGGGTCACGTTGCGGATCGTTGGCCAACAGGAAGCAATGATTGCTGCTTGAAACTACACTTGCAAAAGAGGATAAGGGGCACTTCACCTGTCAGTGAAAAACTCTAGACTGTTGTAACTAGGTATTTCAGAGATTGCAGTGCGGACTAAG
Organism: Clostridia bacterium; assembly: GCA_037133315.1. GTDB lineage: Bacteria > Bacillota > Clostridia > JBAXOJ01 > JBAXOJ01 > JBAXOJ01. The sequence continues at coordinate 6,288 of JBAXOJ010000014.1, read as the reverse complement.
TGGTAATCAGGCCCCGTTTGCGGGAACGCGGCGGTTCGGCAAGTAAAGGGAAACCGCTCTTTCGGCAACGAGAGAGTATGCTGAAGGGAAATCCTGCCTGACCTAAGCCGTAGGATTTATTTGAGATACTGCCACCTTGTTTTTTTTATAAAAAGGGAGCGCGCGATGAGAAAACTACTTGTGAAATCGAACAATATGAAATGGGTCGTATCCATTGTATTATTATCTTTCTTTTTATCCATTATCATGACGCTGATTTCTGATGGCATCATGGAGGCGACAAATAATGTCATTGTGGCGTCTGTTGTCGTTTTTTTTATTGTGTCAATCAATATCTTTTTTGATATTTTAGGCACGGCGGTGACGGCTGCACAAGAAGAACCGCTCAACGCTATGGCTTCCAGAAAAATCATGGGATCCAAACTGGCTGTTAAAATGTTAAAGAATGCAGATAAGGTATCCAATGTCATGAATGACGTCATAGGCGATATTTGCGGTATTGTTTCAGGTGCTGGTGCCGCCTATATCATTGTGTTTTTCGAGAACAAGGGGAATGTATTTCTTTCTGTGGTCGCGGGCTTTTGTGTGACGGGTATCATCGCAAGTTTGACCGTTGGGGGCAAGGCCGTAGGGAAAACGATTGCCATTCGTTATTGTAATGATATTGTGTTTGCGACAGCAAAATTTCTCTCAATTTTTGTACGAGAAAAGAATGTGAAAAAAACAAAGCATGAAAAATTTCAAAAACGGTTGCAAAGGAAGGAATAACATGTCAGAACGGTTGCTGGATACGATTAAGAATCCCACAGATGTGCGGAAACTGGAAAATGGCTCGTTAAAAGTGCTTTCACAAGAAGTGAGAGAGTTTCTGGTCGAACACGTATCCAAAACGGGTGGGCACTTAGCGTCGAATCTGGGTGTGGTTGAATTGACAATCGCATTATTGAAAACATTTGATTTTTCGAAGGATAAAATTATCTGGGATGTCGGGCATCAGTCCTATGTCTATAAAATATTAACGGGTAGAAAAGATGGATTTGAGTCATTGCGGCAAATGAACGGGTTGAGTGGATTCCCGAAAACCTCGGAAAGTGAATTTGACTTTTTCAATACAGGGCACAGCAGCACTTCCATATCAGCAGCACTCGGCATTGCTCGGGCGCGAGATATTCTACAACAGGATTATCATGTCATTGCTGTCATCGGGGATGGAGCAATGACGGGGGGCATGGCGTTTGAGGCTTTGAACGACGCGGCGCATTCAAAAAATAAACTGATCATTGTATTAAATGATAATGAGATGTCAATTAGCAAAAACGTTGGCGGTTTGGCACGCTACTTAAGTAAAGTACGAATCAGTCCGAAATACGTCAATGCGTCCGAACGGGTGAAGCGTTTTCTCACACCAGTGCCTTGGTTGAAAAAAGGAGTTACGGCAATTGTCGACGCGATAAAGAACTTGATTAAACTGCTGGTTTTGCCAGGAAGATTTTTTCAACAGTTAGGACTCAAGTATATTGGACCTGTAGATGGACACAATTTCAGAGAACTTACAAGAGCATTCAATAAGGCCGCCAAAGAAAACGGCCCAAGTATTGTACATGTGGTAACGACGAAAGGGAAAGGCTATGAACACGCGGAAAACAACCCGAATGAATTTCATGGCATTTCTCCATTTGATCGGAACACTGGCAAGGTTTCAAAAAAGAAGGCGGACACCTATTCCGACGTGTTTGGAGAGTCGATGATACGACTTGCAAAGGAAGATAAAAAAGTGCATGCCATCGTCGCTGCGATGCAAGCGGGCATGGGACTTCTTGAGTTTGAAGCAATCTTTCCCGAGCGAATTTCTGACGTTGGGATTGCGGAGCAACATGGGGTGACGCTCGCTGCAGGTATGGCCTCACAAGGGTTGAAACCGGTTTTCGCTGTGTACTCCACATTTTTGCAACGTGCATACGATCAAGTCCTGCATGACGTCGGGCTTCAAAATCTGCACGTGGTATTTGCGATTGACCGCGCTGGACTCATTGGGGAAGATGGCGAGACGCATCAGGGTTTGTATGATTTATCATTCCTACAACACGTTCCGAACATGACGATCATTGCGCCCAGTGATTTTTCGGAGTTCCGGAAAATGTTACGCTATGCGGTGAAGACCCATCGCGGACCAATCGCGATTCGATATCCAAGAGGTGCAGGTGCTGAAGAATTGTATTCGCACATGGAGTTCTTGCCTGGAAAAGCGGAGATGGCTTGTGAAGGCGATGCACTTTGCATCATTACGATTGGGAGTATGGTTGAGGTTGCGTTGGAAGTATCGAAATACCTGCAAGCAGAAGGAATTTCCTGTGCAGTGATGAACTGTCGTAGCATGAAACCGATTGACCAGGAAGCAATCATCGGCGTGGCAAAAAAAACGGGTAGGATTGTTGTTTTAGAGGATAACTGTCTCGTAGGAGGGCTTTCGTCTGCTGTACTTGACGTGTTTTCTACAGCCAACTGCAATCCGGAAATCTTGAGACTTGGATATCCAGATGCCTGCATTGTTCACGGGAGTAAATGTGATGTTTCAAAGCACTATCAGATGGATGCGGAAGGTGTGTTTGCGAAAATTATGGAAACATGGGGGGACCGTCTTGGAAAAGGAACGCATTGATTTGTTGCTTGTTTCAAGAGGGCTTTTTGAAAGCCGAGAAAGAGCAAGGGCTGCGATTATGGCAGGTCAGGTTTTTGCGAACAAAGAAAAGGCGGACAAGGCCGGCACAAAGTACGATATCGCCTGTGAAATTGAAATCAAAGGGAATCCCAATCCTTATGCGAGTCGAGGCGGATTAAAACTGGAAAAAGCGCTCGAAACGTTTCAAACAAGTGTAGCAGGCGCGATTGCAATGGACGTTGGCGCGTCGACGGGTGGATTTACGGATTGCATGCTGCAAAATGGCGCCATCAAGGTGTATGCTGTGGATGTGGGATATGGACAACTTGCATGGCATTTGCGTAGCGACAATAGGGTAGTATGCATGGAACGCACAAATATTCGATATCTAAAGCAAGAAGATGTGCCGGATCGATTGGACTTCGTGACCATTGACGTCTCCTTTATTGCATTGTCAAAGGTCTTTCCAAAAGTTGCAGAACTTATGAAAGCGGGTGCCGAACTGATTTGTCTCATCAAACCGCAGTTTGAAGCTGGTAGAGATAAGGTTGGGAAAAAAGGTGTCGTTAGAGATCCAGAAGTGCATGCGGAAGTGATTGGTAAAGTGATCAACGCAGCCGAGGCGAATGGATTTACGTTAAAAGGACTTTCGTTTTCACCGATTAAAGGACCAGAAGGAAATATAGAGTTCTTGGCATGGTTTAAAAAAGAAGACGTTCACGGGAGTGTACAAGAAATGACTGAACCGCTTCCGTCCATTCAATCAACGGTGTCAGCGGCACACCAAATGCTGTGAAAAGGGGCGATACAATAATGAAAAAATTTGTGTTGTATGTAAATGAAGAAAAAAATGGAGCTTTTGCGCTCGGGAAAAAGGTACAGGAATATGCCCGAGAAAAGGGTTGTGAGGCTGCGTTTGTGATGGATGCATGCCCAGCCGATGCGGATGCGATGATTAGTATTGGTGGGGATGGTACTTTTTTAAGTGCCGCCCGTTTGGCCTACCCAAATGATGTACCTGTCATTGGAATTAATCTTGGAACCCTCGGTTTTCTCACTGAGATTGAGCCTGAAGACGTCGAGAAGAAAATTCAAATGTTGATTGATGAGGATTTCGTGATTGAGAATCGGATGGTGCTTGATGTCATCGTGAATATCAATGGACAAGTTGCGGTAAAGAATTTTGCACTGAATGATGCTGTGATTACAAAAAGTGAAGTGACAAAAATTTTGCATCTTGGATTGTCTATTAATCGCCAGTTCATTGACGTCGTTTCGGGGGATGGGATTATTGTCGCAAGTTCAACCGGGTCTACGGCGTATTCCATGTCTGCTGGTGGGCCGATTGTTGAGCCAGATCTCAATATATTGATTGTGACACCAATTTGTCCCCATTCACTTTTTTCGAGACCATTTGTCACAGCGAGAGACCGCGTCGTGAAGGTTGCAGTCGATGATAGCTCCGACAATGCAATCGCGACCGTGGATGGGAAAGAAGGGTATAAACTGAATTCAGGCGATTTTCTTGAGGTTTCCAAGGCACAGAAGCCGCTTCAACTGATCCGTTTACATGATCGCAATTTTTATGATGTGTTAAGGAATAAAATATATAAAAGAGGGGAGTCGTTAAACGGTTATGAAACATAAGAGGCAAAACGAAGTGATTCGAATCATAGAAAACTATTCGATTGAAACGCAAGATGAGCTTGCGGATAAGCTGCGCGAAGCAGGGATGGACGTCACGCAGGCGACGGTGTCAAGAGACATCAAGGAACTCAGACTGACGAAGGTGCAAATTGAAAACGGAAGATATAAATATGCGCCGTTCTCGAAAGCGTCTAGTAACACATATGAACGACTTCTCAAAGTTTTTTCGGAAGCGTTCTTGATGGCTGACTATGCTTCAAATACGGTCGTAGTGAAGACACTTTCTGGGATGGCAAATGCTGCGGCTTCGGCAATTGATGCAATGAACTGGCCATTTGTCCTTGGATGTATCGCAGGGGATGATACGATTATGATTTTGTGCAGAACCACCGAAAATGCGGAGGAATTAGTTAGAAAGTTTGATATCATGGCATTAAGATAACATTATCAAAACAATAGTTGATTGATTTGCGCGGCGTATCATGTAAAATAGAACTAGTTCTTGCCAAGGAGGGAACCGATGCTTCAACATCTACAGATAGAAAACATTGCTTTGATTGATCAGATTTCGATCACCCCGTCGAGTTCTTTTAATGTGTTGACGGGAGAAACGGGTGCTGGAAAATCAATTATAATTGATTCTATTAATTTTGTACTGGGTAGACGCGTGTCAAAGGAATTTATAAAAACCGGTAAGGAAAAGGCGATTGTAGAGGCCGTGTTTGATTCGATTGACAAATTGAGCGAGTTCTTTGAAGAGAACGGGTTGAAGTTTGATGCGGAATCAATCATCCTTTACCGCGAGTATAATGCATCTGGCAAAAGCATTGCACGGGTGAACGGCAGGATTGTAAACACCTCCATGCTTGCAGAAATTGGTGCGTTTTTAGTTGATATGCACGGTCAATATGATAACCAGTCGCTCATGAAAAGCGCGTTACATATGACTTTGTTAGATTTGTTTTGTGGCAAAGAACTGTTTGAGAAATTGTCGCATTACCAAGTAAAATTGAATGAATGGAAAGGACTCAAGAATCAGCTCCAGATGTTAAAAGAGGATGCGCAAAGCAGGGCTGAAAAGATTGATTTATTACGATTCCAAATTGATGAAATCGAAAAAGCAAAACTCACGATTGGCGAAGACGTTGCGCTAGCAAATCAACGTGCTCTATTGAAAAACTGGTCGAAAATTAATGAATGTATGACATTTGCCTATGCAAAACTGGCAGAAAGCGTAGAGGGAAATGCACCGTCCATCGATCAGATCGCATCTGCTGCTGCAAAGTTGAACCAAGCTGCACCTTTTCACGATGACATAGCGCAAATTGCTGAGAAGTTGAATGAACTTGTTTTTCAGTTGCAAGAAGTCAATGCTGGGATTCGCGACTATATATTTGCGCAGGAATTTTCCGCATCGGAATTAGAGGAGCTTGAAGAAAGACTCGATTTGATCGTGCAGTTGAAGAAGAAGTATGGTTCTGAACTATGTGAAATTTTCGATTATTATGATCATGCAAAAATTGAATTAGAAGAGATTGACATATCACCAGAACAAATTTTAGCACTGGAAACTGCATGCGAGGCTGCCGAGGCATCCGCCTATACTCTCGCAACGGAAATCAGTCAGACCCGAAAGGATGTTGCGAGCACGATTGAAACACGCGTTGCAAAAGAGCTGGAAGAACTTGAGATGCGTGGCGCTGTCTTTCAAGCGTCCTTTACAGAAACATCAATGCAGGTGTCTGGGATCGACAAAATGGAATTCCTGTTTTCTGCCAACAAAGGAGAACCAGTAAAACCACTTTCGAAAATCGCCTCCGGTGGTGAAATGTCTCGCGTGATGTTGGCCATCAAAAGTATTCTGGCAGAGGTTGACCAAATTCCATTGTTGATTTTTGATGAAATTGATAGTGGGATTAGTGGGGTAGCGTCCCAAAAGGTGGGCGAGAAACTTAAGTCACTCGCGAGAAACCATCAGGTTC
>JBAXOJ010000013.1:0-23534 GCA_037133315.1 Clostridia bacterium | reverse complement strand
GCGGCTGGCGCGGATGCTGCGGCTGGCGCGGATGGCGCCGGTGCCGCCGAAGCGGACGAAGCGCCCGCTTCTTCCGCTGACACCAATCGACAGGGAGGTGCCTAAACATGCTCAACTGGTGGTACTCCCTCGTCGACCTGCTCCTGCCATTCACCTGGACGGAAAGCACCTTCATGAAAAACGCGCTCCTCGCAATCCTCCTCGTCACCCCGTTGTTCGGCCTCCTGGGCACCATGGTCGTGAGCAACCGCATGGCGTTTTTCTCTGATTCCATCGGACACGGCGCGTTCACGGGCATCGCGTTTGGCACAATTTTCGCTGGCATCCGCCCGATTTGGGGCGCCATCATTTTTTCACTGGTCTTCGCCGTTGCGATCACGTTGATCAAACAACGCAGCAAAGCCTCATCCGATACGGTCATCGGCGTGTTTTCGTCGACGGCCGTGGCCGTAGGTCTCATCATTCTGTCGTTTAGCGGGAGCTTTAGCAGCTTTTCGAACTTCCTCATCGGTGATTTGCTCTACATCGATCAAATGGATCTGCTCCTACTGGCCCTGGTGTTTCTCGGGGTCATCGCGCTGTGGGTCCTGATTCTCAATAAAATCCTGCTCGTCAGCATCAGCGAGTCGCTCGCCGCAAGTCGGGGCGTCAACACCTTCCTGACCGAAGTCCTCTTCACCTGCGCCATCGCCCTAGTCGTCACCATCACCATCCAGTGGGTCGGGCTTCTGCTCATCAACTCTCTGCTGGTACTGCCGGCTGCCGCTGCGCGAAACATAAGCAAAAACGTCCGTCAATATCACTTCGTGTCCGTCGCCATCTCGCTATTTGCGGGCGTCACGGGGCTTATCCTTTCGTACGCCTTCAACGTCTCGACAGGCGCGAGCATCGTCCTGGTCGCCGCCGTGCTGTTTTTCATCTCGCTGGCGCGCCGCTAAACGCGGCAATCGCGCGGCTGACCGCGCCAAAATAATCAAAATGGAGGAATTTAGTATGTGGCAATTAAACTTTGATTTTGCTAGTTATCCTTGGATCATTATTAGTTCGGTGGCGGTCTATGTATTCATGGTCATCGCCATCCGCATCTTTGGGAAAAAGGAGCTGGCGCAATTGTCGGTCAGCGATTTGGTCTTTATCCTGCTGATCAGCAACGCGGTGCAGACCGCCATGGTCGGTCCAGATACCACGTTGTACGGCGGGCTGATTGCGGCGATGGCGTTGTTTCTGACGAATTTTGGATTTAAAAAACTTTTGTACAAATTCCCGGGACTGAGCAAAATCGTCCAGGGGGAGGCCATTCTCCTCATTTATAAAGGGGAGTTGATTACGGAGAATATGAAAAGAGCACAGATCACCCTGGACGAAGTCCACGAGGCAGTGCGCGAGCATGGCGTCGAGTCCATCAAACACGTGGACCTCGCCGTCTTCGAAGTCGACGGCAACATCAGCGTCTTGTCTGAAAATTACACGCGCAAAAGCAGCAAGCGCACCAAGGCGCACCGCGTATTGCGCAAAGAGGTGTAAAAGGCGCGGGTGTGTTAAAAAAGACACCTCTGTTCCTGGTTCCGCGGCAGACGTGCCTTTTTTAACACAAAAAAATCCCTAGAAGTCCATTTTTTAACACATGCACTTACCTTTGCGATTTTATTTCCAAATTATAGGTTGCTGAAGGGCCGAAATGAGTCGTGAAATCGAAGATTCCACGACGATTATTCAGTGCTGTGTTAAAATGGGCAGGTCTAAGGATAATTCTGTGTTAAAAAGCGGTGGTCTGCCGCGGAACCAGGAACAGAGCACCCGATTTTAACACACCCACCAATATTCCACCTGCTTCTGCGCCAGCGGCATGCCTTTACCTTTTGCATTGCGTCCTTGCGCGCATCTACGCCAGCGGCCTGCCTTTACCTTTTCGCATTTGCCTTTGCGGTCACTCTTGCGCCAGCGGCATACCTTTACCTTTCGGCATGCACTTACCTTTGCGTCTTTACTTTTGCGCTTGTGCCACGCCCAGATCATAGGCTGCCAGGATGCGGTCGCAGAGGGCGTCCCACGCGTCATCGGGGGCGCGGCTCTCGGGGTGCGCTTCGAACCAACGTACCGTCTCGCGGATACCGTCCTCAAAACGCGTGGTTGCAACGAAGTCGGGCACGAAGCGTTTGATTTTGGAGTTATCGAAGACGGCGCTATTTGATTTGTCGCCCCACAAGGAGCCTTCGGCCCAGGGGTCAAACTGTTTGATGAAATCGGTGGAGATGTGTACGATATTCGGCGTGACACCAGCTGCGCGCGCCAAGGCCTCGTGGATTTGGTTCCACGTGAGGACCTCGTCCGAGGTGATGTGAAACGCATGGCCGATGGACTGGGTGTTGCCGAGGAGGCCCACAAAGCCCTTGGCGAAGTCGGTGCTGTGGGTGACGGTCCAGAGGGAAGTGCCGTCGCCGTGGATGATGATGCGTTTGCCCTTGCGCATGCGTTCGATTATGGTCCATGGATTTTTACCGTGGAGTCCGGATGGGATGGACGCAAAGTCATAGGTGTGAGAGGGGCGGACGACGGTGAAGGGGAAGCCGCCAGAGCGGTATTCAGCCATCAGAAGGTCTTCGCACGCGATTTTGTTGCGCGAGTATTCCCAACGCGGGTTGGCAAGCGGCGTCGACTCGGTGATCAGGTAGTCCGCGGCCGGTTTCTGGTAGGCGGAGGCGGAGCTGATGAAGATGTACTGGCGCGTCTTGCCGGCGAAGATGCGGATGTCACGCGCGACTTGGTCGGGGGTGAATGCGATCCAGTTGACGACAGCGTCAAACACTTGTCCCGCGAGGGCCTGTGCGACAGCGGCTTCGTCGTTGATGTCCGCCTGGATGAACTGGACGCCCGCAGGCGCGCGGTCGTTTTGCGTGCCGCGGTTCAACAAATACAGGTCAATGCCTTTTTGGACCGCTAGAACAGAGCAGGCGCGGCTGATGGTGCCCGTGCCGCCGATGAATAATACCTTCATTTCGTCACCTCATTTGCTTTGAAAATAATGCAGCACGCGGCGTTGCCTTCGACGGTCACCTTGAATGTTTCCGTGTTGATTTGGCAGCCGAAGCTGTCGACGAGGGTGTAGCCTTGTGTTTCGTCGAGGACGAATTTGCTCGTTTTTTCTTCCTTATTAAAAGCAAACACCACCCAGTAATCCGTCGAAATCAGGCTCTGGACAATGACTTTCAGATCGAGGTTTTTCACAGACGCGGAGTCCAGAATGGTGCCGAGGAAGTCGGTGCTGATTTTTCCCGCGGAAAACAACGTGCCAAACACCAGCGTGGAGCCCTGGCCGTGCGCGTTGGCAACCCCAGCGATGCCGTCTTCGGATTGGAAAGCGGCTTTCCCGTTGGTCAGTTGGAAGGTTTGCAGGAATTCCTTTGCGGCGACAGAGTAGGTTGCAAACTCGTTGACACCCGTCAGGACCGCATGTTTTGGTGCGGGTTGGTAGCCATTTTCCACACAGCCAAAGAGTTCCGCGAGATGCGAAACACCAACGGCATTGCCGACCTGATCATACGCTGCAGCGAGTCCGTCGGACACGAGCATGCCGCCCTGCGCGACATAGGCCGTCAGTTGCGCCGTCTGTTGCTGGTCGATCGTAAATCCGGCTGGCAGGAGGATGAGTTTGTATTTCGTGAGATCGACCGCCGTCAGGTCCTGGAGCAAGTCCGGAAACACACTCCGCGCCACGCACGCCGTCATCAAATTGGTAACACAGTCGTCGACGAGGTGCGGCGATCCAGACTGCGCGGCCAACCATGCGGCGTCCTTGCTTGCGAAGACGGCGACTTCGGCCGGCTCCCGCGCGCAAGCCGAGAGGAACTGATCGCTCGAACGCAGGAAATTCAAGAGTTCTGCGCTCGGTGGCTGCGGAAAGAGAAGTTTTGACGCACCAAGTGAAAGTGCGGCAAAGGTCGCATTGATTGTGGACTTTTGCGTCGGAGGAAGGCTGCGCCACATGCCGAAAGAGGGTGTGCCGATGGGAAGATCTGCAGTCCAGACGGCATCCTCGCTGCGCGCGCCGGTATCGTGGTTGCGAAGTAGGTGGACAAAGGTCGGTACGGCCAATTCTTCGGTCGGGAGTGCGCCGTAGGACAGCGTCACGGGGCGCGCATCTTTGTCGCATTTTTGGATGAGTCGTACAAACGACGCATAGGTCGACTGTTGTGCTTCGTAACCGAAACGAATCCATTCATTTTCCATTTGGGCTCCTCCGTGATTTGGGTGGAGGTGATCCCATTCCGCCACGTTTTGGCGGAGTTGCGCGTTGAGCGCATCCAGTGTCTTGTACTTGGCCTTCATAAAGGCGCGGAAGGCCTCTAAAGCGTGCTTGCAAGTGCATTGAGTTGTCGTGGCCGGAAGGCGTAGGATCCAGCTTTTCATGGCGCCACTTTTGCCGATGAATTTGACGAGAGCTTTGAGGTAACGTTCTGCGGTCTTGGCAAGCAACGGATTCTCCCAGCAGTTGAGACCAGCGGCCTCTTGGATGAGCCAAGCAGGTTGCGGTTCCATAGAAATCTCGAACACGACCCCAAGGTTGATTTCTTCGGCTTGTTGGAGAACGGCGAGACTTCGTGTAAAATCATAATGCTCATATTTGGGCTCGGTATAACGCCAGGTTTCCTCCAGGCGAACATAATCGACACCCTTTTTTTTGATTGCTCTCAACTCGGTTTCCGTGCCAAACGAGAACGGCACTCCAATTAAAGTTTCATTTTTCATAGTTGATTCCTCCATTGCGTACTTTTTCAATATTTTATCACAGAATTGCCGTTTGAGTCTTGATAAATTTCCTAAAAAGTTACATAATGATGGAAACAAATCATTTTTGAGGGGAGGACGTCGGAAATGCCAATCATGATACCAAATGAACTGCCTGCTTTTGACACGTTAGTGAACGAAAACATTTTTGTCATGAACGAATTTCAGGCGTTTCATCAGGATATTCGACCCTTGAAAATCGCGATATTAAATCTGATGCCCACAAAAATTGAGACGGAGACGCAGTTGCTCCGGCTTCTAGGGAACTCGCCGTTGCAGGTGGAGGTCACACTGCTCCACACCAAGTCGCATAAGTCGAAAAATACTCCGGAAAAGCACTTACTTACGTTTTACAAACATTTTGAAGAAGTGAAAGATCTTAAGTTCGACGGCTTGATTATTACGGGCGCGCCAGTGGAACAGTTAGAATTCACGGAAATCAATTATTGGGACGAGCTCTGTGAAATCATGGAGTGGAGCAAGCACAATGTCTATTCCACGTTGCACATCTGCTGGGCGGCAGTCGCGGGGCTTTGGTACCATTATAAGGTGCCGAAGAAACTATATGAAAAGAAGGTTTTCGGGGTCTTTCCGCATACACTCAATAAGAAGTATGTGAAGTTGTTTCGCGGCTTTGATGATCGGTTTTTTGTACCGCATTCACGGTATTGCGGGGTTGACCGAAAAGATGTTTTGGCAGTAAAGGAATTAGAATTGCTTTCAGAATCCAAGGAAGCCGGCGTGTACATTGTGGCGGCCAAAAACGCAAGGCAATTGTTTGTGACGGGTCACTCGGAATATGACCGTAATGTTTTAAAAAAAGAATACGAACGTGATTTGGCGAAGGGGCTTGAGATTCAAGTGCCAGTCAATTATTTCTTGGATGATAACCCGAAGAATGCGCCCATTGTTAAGTGGCACGGACACGCGAATTTGTTATATTGCAACTGGTTGAACTACTATGTATACCAAGAGACACCATTTGATTTGGCTTCCATCGACTAATCGAATGCAAAAGAGAAGGAGAATGAGGATATGAAGAGAATTGCTGCATTTGTACTATCCGTTATGTTACTGGTTTCTGTAGTGAATGGGATTGTGGTGCTGGGTGAGACCAATCCGTTTGAGGCAAGCGACAAGGCTTTTTTATCCACCGTGGCTGTGGGGTTGCAATCGTTTGATCCCGCAACTATTTCGAATGACCGGGAATTGCAGGCCGTGCCTGAAAAATTTATGATTGTGCAAATCAAGGACACCGTATCCATGCAGGCTTTAAGTACTGCTCTGGATGGAATTCGCTATGATTTCATCGGTAGAAGCACAGACCGCACAGTCAATATTCCTGTGACACAGTTCGCGCAGTTCTCCGCAAAACATCAAAGTTTGATTGCATTCTCTTCGAAAGATACGGTGCGAAAACTCACGGCGACGCCAAACGACCTCGTCTATTCTGGTCAATGGGCGCTGAAAAAAATGAACTTTCCAAAAGCATGGAATATCACAAAGGGCAGCATTGACGTGCGTGTGGGAGTAATTGACACAGGCATTATCCGCACGCATGCTGACTTGGTCGGAGAGAATATCTTGAATGGATACGATGTCCTGAAAGATTTGCCTGTAATGGACGACAAGGTTGGTCATGGGACTTGCGTGTCGAGTATTATTGGCGCAACAACCAACAACAAACTTTGCATGGCGGGTGGGGCCTGGAATGTGTCCATCATCCCAATTAAGGTTTCAAATACTGGCTCCATCATGACTTCGAGTATTTTAAAAGCAATTGCGTATGCAATTGAAAGCAAATGTAAAATCGTGAATTTAAGTCTTGGTGGTGGTCGTACGACTCCGTTTGACCAGTATTACATAAACAAACTCAATCAAACCGGGTGTATTATTGTTGCGGCAGCAGGGAATGGCGGGAATTCCGGATATATGTATCCTGCTTCTAGCAACAAAGTCATCAGTGTCGGGGCAATCGATATTAAAAGCAAAATCACATATTATTCGCAAATCAATGACAAAGTTGACTGCGCGGCAGCGGGCGACTATGTCCTTGCGGCAGCCAATACAGCTTCTGGCTATCGCTTGGTCCAAGGAACTTCTTTCTCTTCTCCGTATGCAACCGCAGTCATCGCGTTGATGTGCGCAGTCTATCCTGCGCTGACACATGACGAATTACAAAAGGTCCTGCCGAGTATTTGTGATGATGCTGGTGCAAAAGGGAAGGATTCTGCGTTCGGATATGGTATAATGAATGCAGAGAAGGCTGTAAAAAAAGCGGTTCAACTTCAATCGCTCTACGTACCGACACCATCGCCGACACCGGCAGTTACGCCTACTCCATTGTATACACCAACCCCAGCGCCCGGTTAACACCCGCATCTGGTTCGTGTCAACATTGTTTTAGGGGGAACATCTTGTGTGGAAAAAGAAACTCATCTCAATTTTTGTTGCGATAGCATTGCTTTCTAATGTTTTATTTATAGATGCCCAAAGCATGGTTAATGAACCTGCTGCAAATCCGTTTGCCTCGTTTGACCAACAATTGCGCAATACCCTTGCAGATGCGAAAGGGTATCCGTTTTCTGTGTCATCATTATTTGGGTTCAAAAAGACGGCAATGCCATCGTCGCTTGCAAATAACGAAAAGCAAAAGAAATTCATCGTTCAGTTTACTGACACGGCGTCGATGCAAGAAATTTTTGACGCAGTCAGCACATATGAGTACAAACCATTGGGATTGAGTCAAGATAGGCAATTCCAAATTGCTGGCGTCGCCGAATCCGCTTTTGCGCAATCATTCCAATCCATCATTTCCTATACATCTCCCGTCGTGGAGAGAAAAATGATGCGTTCGCCGAATGATCCGCAACTTGTAAACCAATGGGCAATCAAATCGTTAAATCTTAAGAGCGCCTGGGATGCGACCGTTGGGGCAAATAGCGTGAAAATTGCAGTCTTGGATACTGGGGTAAATCGGTCGACTGCGGACATGAGTACGAAGAATATTCTGCCCGGTTACGATTTAAATACGAAAGGGACAGTACTCGACGATACCAACGGGCACGGCACAGGCGTTGTCAGTGTAATCGCCGCGACGTCCAACAACAAGTCTGGGATCGCAGGCGTTTGTTGGAATATATCCGTGGAGCCTTACAAAATCTACGATTTAAACGATACCACAGATACTGGACGAGAAATCGAAGCTTTGAAGATGGCAGCCCTGAGCGGTTGCAAAATCATAAGTCTCAGCTTCGGGGGGCCGAGTAAGAATGATGCGGAAGAAAGCACCATAAAAAGCCTTGCGGCGGAAGGAATTCTGATTTTTGCAGCTGCTGGAAATGACGGGAAGCATGTTTACGATTATCCCGCCTCCTACCAACATGTGATTTCAGTTGCCGCGTGTGACAAGAATGGGAATCGGTGGAGCGAATCTAATTATAATAAGAATGTGGATGTCTCCGCGCCAGGCAAGGATGTCGCCATTATGATTAAGAACGGGACAAAATTCTCGATTGGCTATGGTTCAGGCACCTCCTTTGCAACGCCTTATGCCGCTGGAGTCGTCGCGCTCGCGTGTTCCTTGGCGCCTGATCTAAATTATGAAATGCTGTTTGCGGCACTGCCGCTTGTCTGTCGGGATCGTGGGGAATCGGGACATGATAATTATTATGGCTATGGAATCATCGATGCACATAAAATCGTAGACTATGCGAATGCGCATTGGATATTGAAAGAGCCAATTGAGTCTTCTGCACCAAAAAAATATACCGTGTCGAAGGATAGCGAGCCGTACCCTGGTACGATGGAAGTTGAGCCTTATGATACAGGCACCTATTTTTTCAAATCGCTTGGCACAAAGGACACAGATTTGAATGTATTAAAGGCGGTCTTCAATAAAGATGGATCATATTATTATGATCCGAACATTCCGTTTGCGGGGGATTCCTTACAGGATCCAGATGATGTATTGACGCCATTCAATGTAAAAGCAAAGTTATCAAAAGGTAGTAAATATCTTTTAGATGCGTATGCAAACGACAAATGCAAAGGGGATACCATTGATTTTCTAATGTTTTCTCCATTTGTTCTGCGTGGTAGAATGATTTCAGTTGCAGCAAGTAACGCAGTTTCAGACTGGAGTCAAGAACTCGTGTATCCTGCGAAATATGCTGGCCCAAAAAGAGCGGTGTTTCATCCCTTGACAACTGGTGCAACCGGCGAATTTACAGCATATAAAAACGGCTCCAAACTGAGCGAAGGCACATTACAAAATGGGGACTATGTGATTGATTTTAACGCAGATGTGGGGAACGTCTTTTCTTTCACTCTGCATTCGGATGCGGCTACGAAATGGACCCTTCGCGTAGCAGAGGTTAATAATATTTATAATTCGATGCTGAAAGAAATCAATATTGAAGGTGCGACCCTAAACAGGGCCTTTGATCCAACTGTGTTCAACTATCAGATGGAGGCTACGGACCAACGTGTATCTATGAATTGGATCCCGTATTACTCAAGTGTTTCTACAAAAGTGAATCAGGTAGTCACAAGATACGTTAGTTATTTTGTGGCGGGCGGTGCCGATAAAATGATTACTATTGATTTGAATGACGGATTTGGGAATACAAATCAGTACCATTTTTCTTTTCATGCAGGTGTTAAAGTGGTGGGTACTGCGACACCAAAACCAACGCCGATTCCTACTGCAACGCCAAAACCGACAATGACACCAAAACCAGTCATTTCGAGTATGAAGATGGTTCAAGTTGCGAATAAACGGGTTCTTTCGATCACAGTTTCCTGGAACAAGAAGGCAACGTTGAAACTGTATGTATTAAATAGCAAAGATGTCACAATCAAGACGCTGTGGACATCCAACGCGTCAAAGGCAGGGAAAAAAACAGTGCTTTGGAATTTGACGGACAGTCATAACAAAGTGGTGAAAAACGGCCTTTACCTCGTGCGTTTTAAAGTTGGGTCTAAATATGTATCAAAGAGGTTTATGAAACAATAGCATGTGTGTTGGAGGGGACTATGGCAAGATTTTTACATTGTGCGGATCTTCACTTGGATACGAAATTTCAATACCTAGATGAAGAAAAGAATGCCGCGAGGCGGGAAGAACTAAGAGCCGTATTTTCTAGGATTGTTTCACTTGCAATCGCGGAACGCATTGATGTTGTTTTCATTGCTGGAGATTTATTTGAGGGGATCAATGCCACGGCCGATTCTTTGGAATTGATTTGTAGCGAAATGGAACGTGCAAAACCGATTCGTTTTTTTATTTCGCCAGGCAACCATGACCCTTTCACTCCTGCTTCGCAGTACGCGTTGATGCCATTCCCGGAAAATGCGCACGTATTTCGCACCACGACTGTGGAACGCATTGTGCTTCCAGAATTAAACCTTACAGTTTACGGTGCAGGATTTATAAGCACAACCTGTGCGGGAGGTCTGCTGACTGGATTCCAGAAGGATCCTTCCGACCAGGCATCTGTGTGTGTCATTCATGGAGATTTGAACCAAGCTACACCATACCATTACATCTCTAACCAAGACATCGAGCAGAGCGGATTTGATTATTTGGCGCTTGGGCATATCCATGCGTTTGCATTGTATCAGCGTGGCAAGACCGTCTATGCTTACCCTGGTGTGCCTGAAGGGCGTGGGTTTGATGAACGCGGGGACAAGGGTGTGATCCTTGGCGAGATTGCAAATGGTAAGGTAACAACGCAGTTTCGCAGCACTGCAAATCGGAAATATTTTGCGGAAGCAATCGATGTGACGGGTTGCGTGTCCAGTGAAGATGTGGTCGCGCGGATAATGGCATGTAGCTTTGAAGAACCGCAACGCAATTTTTTCAAACTTACCTGCAAGGGAGTTGCCGATTTTGCGCTGGATTTGGATGAAATTATGGAATCGATTGCGCAATCATTTTACTTTGTGAAACTTTCTGATGAAACCACCGCGGATATCAGTGGAATGCCATTACATGAAGATTCGTTAAAAGGAATTTTTCTCAACAACATAGAAGCCGCGTTAAAGGCAGCACCAGATGAAAAGCAAAAGCATTTGCTGACCATGGCAAAACACTACGGTTCATCGGCCCTTGAGAGAAGGGAGATCAAACTATGAGTTATTTGAGCAAGCTTGTGGCAGAGAAGTTTGGCGGATTGAATGGAAAGACACTTCCGCTTACGAATGGTCTCAATATCGTGTATGGTCCGAATGAAGCAGGCAAGAGTACTTGGGCAGCGCTGATTAAAATGCTGTTTTATGGCTGGGGTGCAAAAAAAGAAGAAAAGAAAGACTATGAAAAGTATTGTAAGGACGCGAATTTCTTGATTCGTGCGTTTGTCGAATTGTACCAAGGGAAGCAATTGTATTTGGAACGTGCAAAAAAAGAAACGTGCAAAGCCATCTTTACAGAGGATGGCAGCGAATGCAAGGATTTGACGGGATCCATGCCGGGGGAAATTTTGTTTGGCGTAGACCGTGAGACGTTTGAAAAGACTGCATTCATTGGACAGTTACAGCTAGAACCGAAAAAAACGGACGGTATCGAGCAAAAACTCTCGTCCATCCTTCGCACGGGGGATTCGTCTGGGCAGGTTTCTTACGAGGATTCCAGAAAAGTGTTGGATGAATTGAGCAAGGAATTGAGCGGCATTCGAAGCACATCAAAAATCAAGAATGTGCAATTGAAAATTTCAGAGCTGACACAAATGCTTGAGGATAATAGGGCGCTCTTGTCTGAACTCAATCAGGACAAAATGCAATTGGAGGAAAGTACCAAGGCATTCGCAACCTTCGACAAACTTTCGCGTGCGCGCGAGGCATCCAATGCCAAGGCAACGCTAACAAAAATTCGACATTACAGAACTCTCGTATCAGAAAAAGAAGGCATGCTCGTCGTGAAACAAGAGATGGTGACAAAAGATGGCTTCCAGCCTGATTTTGAATTTATCGCGCAGTGCGAACAAAAACTAAAGAACTGTGAAGCGCTTTCTGCGACAGCCGCGTTGATTGATGGCGAGCAGCAAACAGCCCTGGAGGCATTGCGCATACTTATGGACCAACTGCAAGAGAAAGAACGGTTTCTCGGTGAACGAGTCAATGCTTGGAAGTTGGAGTTGGATACACTCAAAAACACAGTCGCGGTCCAACTTCAACTGAAGGCGGCCAATGATACAGAAAAGGATGAACTGGATGCGTTGAAAAGAACGCGTGATGGCTTGCAATCAAAATTACTGAAAGAAAAAGAGATTGCAGCGTATCATTATGTTTGGCTTTTCAAATTTCTCAGTTTTTCGCTGATTTTGCTTGCGGTTGAGGTGTTTTCGACGGTGCAAGGGAATGAACTGCTCATGTTTGCAAGTGGCCTGATGGTCGTTGTGACGGGGGTTGGTTTTTTCCTTACATTGTTCAAACAAAAAAAGCGCTTGAACAAAAGCACAGAGACAGAATCTCAGAATGAAATCAATCAACTCGAGCAAAGAATTCATTGGATAGAGGACAAAATTGCGCTGTTTGACGCATCGATTCTCCCCCAGGCGACCGCGCGCATTGCGGAAATCCTTGCGCTAGTCGGGTGTGCAACGGAAAAGGAATTTGAGGAGGCGTTGCACCGCACAGCAGGGTTAGTCAACGAACTCGATGTGAGAAAGAAGACGGCTGACACGTTGCTGCATCGTCGCACCGCAAAGCAGCAAGAAGTTCAAGCGGCGCTCGACGAACTCAAAGAGTTTTCGCATCAATATTTTCTGAATTATGGAGATCTACCCTCATTAAAAGGCGAGTTGCAAGCGTTGAAGGCGCATCTGATGGGGATGCAGGCGGATGAAATGGATATCCAAAATGCGCTGGCCAGCATTGAATCGTTGCTCGTCAATCATACGGAGGAAGAACTTTCTGCGCTCGCGCAACATGTACTGGAAGGCTTTGACGTTGGCGAAGCGGAACAGGCCCAAGAAAATGCCAGACTGGTGGATGTGCGCATGCGGGCTTTGCGAGAAAGTATCGCTTCAAAAACGGCGCGCTTGGGGACGAAAGGGAAAAACCTGGACGAGATTGAAGTCGAATTATCGCATCAGCAAGAATTATTGGAAGAGTATCTTGAGAAAGACGCAGCCGTGAAATTGGCGATGTCCATGCTCGGAGAAGCATATCAAACATTCTCGAACCAATATGCGCCTGAATTAGCGAAAAACGCACAACGCATTTTTGCGAAAATGACAAACGGGAAATATGATACGACCAGTATGAACGCAGACTTTGAAATGGTCATTGCGGATGCGACCACCGACAAACGTCTTGACGCCGTGAAGATGAGCACCGGAACATTGGAACAATTGTGGCTTTCATTGCGCCTTGCGCTGGTCGAGATGATTTTCGAATCCAGCAACATGCAACCACCACTTGTTCTCGATGATGCTTTGGTGAATTTTGACGAAGATCGCTGCAATAGAGGGCTTGATTATTTGCTTGAAATCTCAAAAAACAGGCAGGTCATTCTTTTTACCTGCCATAAACGGGAGTCCGAGTATTTCGCTGGGAACCCCAGTGTTCACAGGGTTTTCTTTGATCAAGGCTGGGGTATTTGATGCCCAAATGCGCCGGATATTGCCCAAAAACTTGCAAAATGCGTCGAAATGTAGTACAATAATTCCCGACGACATGAGTTTTACATTATTTGGAACAAAATGCGTTAGATTAAAGGAGTTGTTTTTATTTTATTAAATACGGAGAAAAAGTTTTCCAAGTTCGTGTGCGTGTTCACCTATGCGTTACTTGTGATAACAATGTCGCTTCCGGCAGTACAGTTAGGAGAAAACGGGATAAGTTCACAATATGTCAATGATACACGTACCTTCGTGAAGTCCTTCCCAGATACCCAACGCCTCATGGCGTATCAACCAAAGATGAAGAAAGCACAAATAAATAGCAAGAAAGCAACGAAAAAAGTTGTCAAGAAAGTTGTAAAGAAGCCTAAACCTGTTGTGAAGAAGACCCGAGTCATCAAACATGTGGTAAAAAAAGTTGTGGTAAAGAAGGTCAGCCGTGCCTATGAAGGTCGCGTACTTATGACAGCGTTTGGAATTAGTTCCTATACAGCGGCCAACTATGATACCATGCTAAAAGGAACTGGTCTAGCCGGCTATGGTGATGTTTTCAAGAAAATGGAGTTAAAATATGGCGTGAATGGGCTATTTGCCATTGCAGTTGCATTGCATGAATCCGCATTAGGAAATCATCCGTTAAAGGGCAATAATTATTTTGGGATGATTGGCATGCATTTTGATTCTGTTTCAGACAACATTTACTACTTTGGACATTTAATGAGTGGCGGACTTTATAAAAAGGCAGGTTTGACAACAATTTATTCCATTGGAAGCCGTTATTGTGTCGGTAATACATGGCCGGATCGTGTGCTAGCGCATATGAGACAACGGGCGCACATGGTTCATTAAAAGATTTGTAATTGCTCATCTTTTTACTCGTACATTGTATTGTAGATAATCATGCTAGGAGAATTTTTGATGAGTTTTTTGTTTTACTTATTTTATTTCATTATTATGAACTTGATCGGGTTTCAAGTTGTTGTTTACGATAAGAAAGTAGCGAAGAACTACCGGATGCGGAGAGTCGATGAAGCTGCTTTCTTTCTTTTAGCGATTTTTGGCGGTGCAGTTGGAATCTTTGCGGGCATGCTGATTGTGAACCATAAAACGAGGAAACTGCGGTTTGTGCTTGGGATGCCAATCATTATTTTTTTCCACGTGTTTCTTTCCGTCTTGTATTTCCTCTGGTTCGTGAAACTGTAACAGGCGAGAAGGTAGGGTCATGCCGCTGGCGCACAAATCGTCAAAATGAGTACCCCTAAAAAAATACAGTGGTACAGACTGAAGGGGCCATTTTACTACACTTTTTTGATAAAAATCTTTCTCTCCGATTTGAAGAGAAAGATTTTTCTTTACTATAATAAACAAATAGCAAGTATAGTAAAGAAAAGTTGCACCTCTTTTTACCATCTGCAGGATCGGATGAAAATAACGTGCTAGTGCTGTTCAAAAAGTGTAGTAAAAGTGCCTGCTTAGTCTGAAAAGTGTAGTAAAAGGGCCTCCTCAGTCTGTACCAAACGAAAAGAGGACCCCGCGAACGGGATCCTCTTACATTTGATGTGATTCGCGTCGATTCGCGGTGATTTGACGCAACGCGCTACGCGCGACCTTACTATTCGATGTCTTGCAGCGCCGCCCAGCCAGCTTCGCCCGTTCTGATCTTGTAGACGTTGGTCAGCTCGGATACGAAGATCTTGCCGTCTCCAACCTTGCCCGTGCGCAATACCTTCATTGCTGCGTCGATGACCTTTTGTACTGGCACTTCACAGACAACCACTTCAACCTTCACCTTTGGCCTGAGATTGATTTCCACCTCGGTGCCACGATAGTATTCTTTGTAACCCTTTTGCATCCCGCAACCAAGTACGTTGCTGACGGTCATGCCAGTGATGCCGATTTTGTTGAGTTCATCTTTCAATGCATCAAAGGATTCTGGTCGTGTAATGATATCAATTTTTACAAATGGTTTTTCGTTCGCTCTCATATCAAATTCCTCCTTCATTTCAATTTCCTCCTCTTGTTGAGTACTTTCAAAAGTACTCTTGATGACAGTTAGACTGCCATGCCGCCATATGCTTCTTCTCCGTGATCTGCAACGTCAAGACCGATTGCCTCAGCTTCCTCACTGGAACGCAGGCCCATCACTTTATCAATGACTTTCAGTAAGATGAAACTCACGACGCCTGCAAGCACATAGGTTGCAACGATTGCAATTGCTTGTTTCCCGAGGAGCGAGAATCCGCCGCCGTAGAAGAATCCTTCTGAACCTTTCGGGGTGAGGGTTTCATTTGAAACAATTGCGAAGAAGCCTACTAATAACCCGCCGATGGTTCCGCCGACACCATGTACGCCAAACGCGTCAAGTGCGTCGTCATATCCGAATTTTTTCTTCATGACTGAGACTGCGAAGTAACATATGATACCACCGATTAAGCCGATTGCCATGGAACCTGGTATGGTAACGAATCCAGCACCTGGTGTGATTGCGACGAGACCTGCTACGGCACCTGACACGGCACCGAGTGCGGTTGGTTTCTTCGTCTTAATCCATTCAAACGCGACCCATCCGATCATGCCACAGGCAGCTGCAGTATTGGTCGTAATGAAGGCAGTCATTGCCGCTGCATTGAATCCGAGCGCGCTACCTGCATTAAATCCGTACCAACCAACAATCAGTAAGCCGACGCCTAAGATGGAAAATGGGATGTTGTGTGGTCGTGCCGCCGAACGGTTCTTACGTTTGCCTAATACAAGCGCCGCGACCAAACCAGTCACACCAGATGAGATGTGTACGACGTTTCCGCCTGCGAAGTCAAGTGCGCCGAGGGTTCTCAACCAGCCACCATCGCCCCATACCCAATGCGCGATTGGATCGTAAACTAGGAAAATCCATGCAGTAATAAATACTAAGAAGCTTGAGAACTTAATGCGTTCTGCAAATGCGCCTGAAATTAGGGCTGGTGTGATAATTGCGAACATCAACTGGAACATAAAGAATAAATTGTGAGGGATCGTAGCAGAATATATAGTATTAGGTTCAAACCCTACTCCATTCATTAATGCGTGTTGGAATCCGCCGATGATTCCCCCCAAGTTATCGCCAAATGCAAACGAATAACCTACCACTACCCATTGCACCGATACAATCGCGATTAACGCGTATGAGTGCATGCTTGTGCTGAGCACGTTTTTGCTGCGTACCATTCCCCCGTAAAAGAGCGCCAGCGCTGGCGTCATTATAAATACGAGTGCGGTACAGATGAATACAAATACACTATCTGCTCCATTCATCTTAATTCCTCCTTTTCTTTATGTCCTCAAGATTTTGAAGGACATTGTGTTTTTTTAACGAAAACGGCCAGAACCAAAAATGATTCTGACCGCTTCGTCAAATTCATAATAACGCAAAAAAACACCTTTGTCAACACTTTTTTAAAAGAAAATGCAATTTGGCAAAAAGATTCTTGCAAAAATATAGATTAAATCGGTTGACAAGAGACTACGAAAGAAGGTATAATGCAAGAGTACGTTATAGAAATTGCAAATCTATACCGTAAAAACACATCAGAGGTGATAAAGATGTTGCTCGAGGGCCAGGTAAGAATTCCGTCAGGCTGCGCAATCAGCGGAATTATGAACAAGAAGGGGAAGAAATTTAGTGGTAGAGATATCATTGAATCGATAGCCCTGATGCACGACAGGTCCAATGGTCTCGGAGGAGGCTTCGCTGCGTACGGAATTTATCCCGAATTTGCAGAGTGCTATGCGTTTCATGTATTTTATGATGATTTAGACGCGAGACAGGAAACAGAACTTTACCTCAATATCAACTTCGATATTGAAAGTTCAGGAAAGATTCCTACTGAAAAGCACCCTGGCATCGGGAAGGGACCGATTACGTGGAGATACTTTCTTCAGCCGAAAACGTTTCGTGTCGAACAGATGGAAGTAGATGAGGATGAATTTGTGGTTCGCACAGTATTCCACATCAATACCCACATCAAAGGTTCGTACGTGTTTTCAAGTGGCAAGAACATGGGTGCTTTCAAAGCGGTTGGCTACCCAGAAGACGTAGGTGAATATTACATGCTCGACCAGTACAAGGCATATCTCTGGACGGCACACGGCAGATTTCCCACAAACACACCGGGGTGGTGGGGAGGCGCTCATCCGTTTACATTGTTGGATTGGTCATGCGTTCATAATGGAGAGATTTCTTCCTATGACGCAAACAGGCGATACATAGAGCAGTTTGGCTACAAATGTACGTTGATGACAGACACAGAAGCAATTACTTACTTGGTGGACTTCTTGGGCAGGAAAAATGATTTGACTTTAGAGCAAACCGCAGCCGTGTTAGCTGCACCGTTCTGGAGTGAGATTGACAAGATGTCGGACAAGGACAAAGCGCTTTTCACGGCGCTGCGCGCAACATACGCCTCGGCGTTAGTCAATGGACCATTTTCTATTCTGGTTGGTTTTACAGGCGGATTTATGGCATTGAACGACAGATTGAAATTACGATCTCTTGTTGCAGCGGAAAAAGGCGATATGTTTTATGTGGCGAGTGAGGAGTCGGCAATTAAAATTGTCTGCCCTGAACCAGAACGTATCTGGGCACCACGTGGCGGAGAGCCTGTAATTGTAAGGGTGGAGGTGTAGAACATGGCACTTGATTTTATGACTGGTGAATATTTAATTGAACGTAATGATAAAAAATGTATCAGGTGCGCTGTTTGCGTGAGGCAATGTGCGAATGAAGTCCACTACGAGGACAAGGACGAGAATACCATTGAAGCCGTAGACGACCGATGCGTGGCATGCCATCGATGCGTGAATATGTGTCCTACGAGAGCATTGAAAATTGTAAAAAATGATTTAGAGTTTAAAGCAAATGCAAACTGGACATCCGAAGCGATTAAGGAAATTTATCTACAATCAAAGGGTGGCGGGGTATTGTTGTCTGGCATGGGTACGCCAAAACCGTATCCGATTTATTGGGATAAGCTATTGATCAATGCTTCGCAGGTGACGAATCCGTCGATTGACCCGTTGCGTGAGCCGATGGAGTTGAAGACGTTTATCGGATCGAAACCAGACAAACTGGAATTTGAGGCAGACGGCTCTTTGAAAACGAAGATGGCGCCACAGATAGAGATTTCGACACCGATTATGTTTTCGGCCATGTCGTTTGGTTCGATTAGCATCAACGCGCAAGAATCGTTGGCGCGTGCAGCGCATGAAGTAGGCACGATGTTCAATACGGGAGAAGGCGGGTTCCACGAACGCTTGCTTCCATATAAGGACAGCGCGATTGTGCAGGTGGCTTCGGGGCGTTTTGGGGTGCACCCAGAATACTTGTCCGTCGGCAAGGCGATCGAAATTAAAATCGGGCAAGGCGCAAAGCCTGGCATCGGTGGACATTTACCTGGTGAAAAAGTGGGAGAAGAAGTCTCCAAGACCAGAATGATTCCAGTCGGCAGTGACGCGATTTCTCCTGCGCCGCATCATGACATTTATTCGATTGAAGATTTGAGACAGCTGATTTATTCGTTGAAAGAAGCGACCGAGTATAAGAAACCGGTGTTTGTCAAAATCGCAGCCGTGCACAATGCACCAGCGATCGCGTCAGGTATCGCGAGAGCGGGGGCTGATGCCATCTGTATCGACGGGTTCCGCGGCGGTACGGGTGCAGCGCCTACGAGGATTCGAGACAACGTGGGAATTCCCATTGAAATGGCATTGGCAGCGGTTGACCAAAGACTGCGCGACGAGGGAATTCGACATACCGTCTCGTTAGTTGTTGGCGGGAGCGTGAGAAACAGCTCTGACGTCGTCAAGGCCATCGCACTTGGAGCAGATGCAGTTTACATTGCGTCCTCCGCGCTGATTTCGATTGGGTGCCACATGTGTAGAAACTGCTACACGGGAAAATGCAACTGGGGTATTTGTACGCAGCGACCTGATTTGGTCAAACGGCTCAATCCGGATATCATGGCAGAACGTGCGGCGAATCTTGTCCGCGCCTGGAGCCACGAGATTCAGGAATTGCTGGGTGGGATGGGCATCAATGCCATCGAATCGCTCAAGGGCAATCGCCTGATGTTGCGCGGTGTGGGACTAAACGAAAAAGAGCTTGAGATTCTCGGCGTCATGCACGCCGGCGAAAACTAGGGGGTGTGTTTCATGAAAAGAATTAGAGCGGTCGAAGAATGGTGCCTCGGATGCAAGCTGTGCGAAGTCCACTGCAGAACAGCACATTCTAAGAGTAAAGATATTGTGAAGTGTTATAAAAAAGAAGCACCGTCACCGGCCAGAGTGGTCGTAGAAGATGGCGGAGATTACAACTTTGCGTTGAACTGCAGACATTGTAAAGATGCGAAATGCGTGAAAAGCTGTATCACAGGCGCGATGTATCGTGACCCTGAGACGGGTTATATTGTCAACAATCCAGACAAATGCATTGGCTGCTGGACCTGTGTGTTGGCCTGCCCATACGGTGCCATCATGCGCGACACGTCAAACAAAAAAATCGTTGCAAAATGTGATATGTGTGCGGAAGTCGGCACACCAGCGTGCGTCGCAAACTGCCCGAACCAGGCATTAATCTTAATAGAGGAGGAGGAGGAAGAATGAAAGTCTTAATTATTGGAAACTCTGCTGCGGCCATTGGTTGCATCGAAGGCATCCGTTCACACGACCTACAGACACAGATTACTGTGTTGACCGATGAAAAGTACATGGCCTATTCTCGTCCCCTCATTTCTTACTATCTATGGGGCAAGGCAGAAAAGAAAAACATGTATTACAGAGAAGACGATTTCTACGAAAAAGCGCATGTCAACTTGATAACCAATCAAAAGGCGACGGCGATTGACACCAAAAAGAAGCAAGTCACGACGAACGGCGGCCTGACGGAAACATACGATAAGTTGCTGATCGCAACAGGAGCTTCGCCCTTTGTGCCCCCTGTGGAAGGTTTGGCGGGGAAACAAAACGTGTTTACATTCTTAAAATGGGATGATGCAGAAGACCTGAAAAAAGTCGTCGGACCAGAGAAAAATGCGGTCGTCGTGGGCGCGGGACTAATCGGCATCAAAGTTGCGGAAGGGCTTTTGCCACATTGCAAGTCGGTGACGATTGTCGAGTTGGCGGAGCGCGTGCTTCCCATGGTTCTGGACGAAGCGTCCTCCAATATCGTCGCGAAAATTGTCGAAGAAAAAGGTATTGCGCTGGAACTTGGCAATTCCGCAGTCAAAATTGAAGGCGGCGACGCGGTCGAAGGCGTTGTGTTGAAGGATGGCAAGCAACTGCCGTGTGACATTCTGGTCATGGCGGTGGGCGTTCGGCCAAACACGCAACTTGCGAAAGATGCCAATATCGGTGTGAATCGTGGCATTCTGGTCGACGAATACTGTCTGACGAACGAAAAAGATATCTACGCAGCAGGCGACGTCACGGAAAGTTTCGACAGCGTGGCAGGCGATCAAAAGATTATGGCCCTATGGCCAAACGCTTACATCCAAGGAGAAACCGCAGGGCTTCACATGTCTGGGGCGAAGCTAAAAGAGCCCACACTGTTCCCGATGAATTCTGTGACGATTTTTGGCTATCCAATCATCACGGCAGGCATTCAGCCAGACGACCAGTGCCTAGTGCTGGAAAAAGAGGACGAAGAAGGCCTCGCAAGGCTCATCTTCAAAGAAAACAAACTGGTTGGCATGATGCTACTTGGGAAAGTCGACCGCGCTGGCATTTATACGTCCATGATTCACGACGGCACGCTCATCGAACATCCGGAATCCTTGCTATCAGATACCTTTGGATTGAACTGGTTCAGCAAAGAAGTACGCAAAGAAAAAATGAAATAGGAGGTGAGGAACGATGAAAGAGCAAGAGACAAAGGTTTACGATTTTAAGGCTTACAACGAAAAGATCAGAGAGGGTCTCAAGACGAAATCCACCCTCACCCTGGAAGATGTTTGTGGTCAACGTTACATTGGAAGTGCCATGAAAGCAGGCAAAAAGCTTGTGTTGCACGGTGTGCCTGGCAACGATTTGGGATGCTACATGGATGGCGGCGAGATTGAGGTCGTTGGGAATGCGCAAGACGCCATCGGCAACACCATGAACGAAGGCAGCATCATCGTACACGGCCACGCAGGTGACACGACGGGTTACGCAATGCGCGGTGGACAGATCATCATTCGAGACAACGCCGGCTGTCGAATCGGCATCCATATGAAAGAGTACATGGACAAAATCCCGGAAATCGTCATCGGTGGACACACAGGAGACTTTTTGGGTGAGTACATGGCGGGTGGCACGGTCCTTGTGTTGGGACTAGATGGCAAAGAGCAAAGTGGCAGATTCCTAGGAACTGGAATGCACGGCGGCAAGATTTTTATCCGCGGCAAACTGGACAAATCTTTAGTTGCAAACAAACTGGAAATAGTACCGGCAGACGAAGCGGACATGAAAGTCATTACACGACTCGTGAAACAGTACTGTAAACTGTTTGGATGCAATGAAAAAGACATCATGGATGCACCATTCACAAAGATCTACGCACTCGACAAACGCCCATACGGCAACATGTACATCGGGTGCTAAGCGACAACCGTGACGTAATCTGTGAAATGGGAAAGTAGTAGAAGAAATCGGGAATAGAAACCTTGGAATGAGTGCTTTCTGCGGTTTCGAGATTTTCGGAAGAAAGAAAGAGGAGGTAGCTAAAATGGCTAACTACACAAAGCAAGAGATTATCGATTTGGTAAAAGACAATGATGTCAAATTTATCAGATTGCAGTTCACGGACATGTTTGGCATTCTGAAGAATGTCGCAATTCCGTCGTCACAGCTCAATCGCGTATTAAACAGCGGCTGTATGTTTGATGGATCATCCATCGACGGCTTCGCACGCATTGAGGAGTCAGACATGCAATTGGTGCCAGATCTCAATACATTTGTGATCTTCCCGTGGCGTCCACAACAAGGGCGCGTCGCGCGTATCATTTGCGATGTCGAGAAGACGGATGGGACGGCGTTTGAAGGCTGTCCGAGACACATTTTGAAAAAGGTTTTAAAAGACGCGGCAGACATGGGCTACACGCTCAACGTTGGACCCGAGTGTGAATTCTTCCTATTTGCAACCGATGCAGAGGGCGCGCCAACGACCATCACCCACGACGAGGGCGGCTACTTTGATATGGCACCAGTCGATCGCGGCGAAGATTGCAGACGCGAAATCGTACTTACTCTTGAAAATATGGGCTTTGAAATCGAAGCATCCCATCATGAAGTGGCGCAAGGCCAACACGAAATCGACTTCAAATATGACGATGCATTGACGACCGCTGATAATATTATGACGTTTAAACTTGTAGTCAAAACGATTGCGCAAAAACATGGTCTCTACGCAACGTTTATGCCGAAACCGATTTTTGGCATCAATGGTTCAGGGATGCATGCAAACCAATCGCTCAGCAAGAATGGCGTGAACGCATTCTTTGACGAAACCGATGCTTTGCAACTCAGTGCAGATGCGTATTCCTACATCGCTGGTTTGATGCAAAACGTCAAATCCATCGCTGCCGTGACCAATCCGCTTGTGAACTCTTACAAACGCTTGGTTCCTGGCTATGAAGCACCAGTTTATATTGCATGGTCAGCAAAAAATCGTTCTCCGCTCATTCGTATTCCAGCGGCCCGCGGTGCTGGCACACGTGTAGAGCTTCGCTGCCCCGACCCTTCCTGCAACCCTTACTTGGCCTTGGCTTTGATGTTGGCCGCAGGCCTAAAAGGAATTAAAGAAAAATTGACGCCACCAGAAGCAGTCAACAAAAACATCTTTGCTATGACAGCCGAAGAAAGAGCAGCCGAGGGCATTGAAAACCTACCTGGTAGCCTCATGGAAGCAGTGGATGAAATGAAAGCGAATCCACTTGTACGCGAAGTGCTTGGCGATCACGTATTTGAACTGTATACAGCAGAAAAGGAACACGAGTGGAATCAGTATCGACTGACGGTCCATCAATGGGAACTGGACAACTACCTAGCAAAATTCTGACTTGAATGAGAGGCGATTTTTATGAACTCGGTTAGGATATCATTAGTAACAGGAAA
>JBAXOJ010000012.1:0-23982 GCA_037133315.1 Clostridia bacterium | reverse complement strand
GTCGGCGTCGGCGTCGGCGTCGGCGTCGGCGTTGGCGTAGGCGTTGGCGTCGGTGTTGGCGTAGGCGTTGGTGTCGGCGTTGGCGTCGGCGTTGGCGTTGGCGTCGGCGTTGGCGTCGGCGCTGACACCCCATTAAATAAAGCCAATTCATTAAATGCGTTTGAGCCAAAGCTCCATACAGTACCATCCGTTTTAATGACAAGGGCATGGGATTGCGCACATGACATAGTCAGTACATTGTCCATAATCCATACCGGACTCAACTGATTATTGGTATTGCCCGTCCCAAGTTGACCGAGATCATTTTTCCCCCAAGCATATAGTTTTCCAGCTGTTGTGATGGCAAACGCCTGATTGTCTGATGCAAATATCTTTGAGACAGAACTAATATTCAAATTCTTAAAGGGTGCAAGTTTCATTGTGACGCCTGTGTTGTTGATACCAAGCTGTCCATCTGCATTGTCACCCCAGACCCAAAGGGATCCATCCGATTTCAC
Source organism: Clostridia bacterium (assembly GCA_037133315.1). Classification (GTDB taxonomy): domain Bacteria; phylum Bacillota; class Clostridia; order JBAXOJ01; family JBAXOJ01; genus JBAXOJ01. The sequence goes on along the minus strand of JBAXOJ010000012.1, from coordinate 23,485 downwards.
TGCCATAGAATAGGAGCCCGACGCTGCAATATCAGTTACCCCAGTCAATGTCGGAATCAAATACGGGGTGAAGAAATACGGGATCGTATTGTTGTTGTTTCCAATTTGGCCGTACGCGTTTGCGCCCATAGCATATAAGCTTCCATCTGTTTTTAAAACCAAGGAGTGTGAACGCGCAGACTGAGTTTTCTTCACATCATTCATCAAAAATACTGGACTGCTTTTGATGTCCGAGGTGCCAGTCCCTAACTGTCCTAAGAAATTGTTCCCCCAACCCCAAAGTGTGTTATCATTTTTTATTGCAAGCGTGTGCACGATGCCTGCACTCACCGATTTGACATTCGTCAAGATTGGCGCTGGAATTGACCTGTCTATACGTGTGCCATCTCCAACCTGTCCGACCGTATTCTTACCCCAACCCCACAAAGTATCATCATTCTTCACGACAAACATATCCTCTAAACCAGCCGAAATACTTTTTATATGATCCATACGCACCAATGAATCCAAACTCGAAATCCCATTTCCAATTTGATATTTCAAATTGGTTCCCCATAGCCATGCCGTATTATTTGCATCTAAGAAAGATGAAAAATTCAACCCATTTGTTACGCTCGCAGGATTCTCAAAAACCGTAATTCTTTTTGGGGATAATTGCTTAATGGCATTCATCGTCCCATTCCCGTACTGCCCGTATAGGTTGTCTCCTACAATCGTCAAAGAACCATCCATATTGAGCACAACAGTATGATTGTATCCTGCGGAAACACCAATCGCTGTATCTGTAATCCTCACTGGAACAGCTACATACGGGGACAAATCTGTACTCAACTGTCCACAATAATTATCGCCCCATGCCCATAAGGATCCGTCATTTTGAAACGCAAAAGAAGAATTCGCCCCTGCAGAAATTGACGTAACATTTGTCATTAATGTTGCAGGAAAAGGAGAACTTGAAGGTCCTGTCTCCGCGCCTGTCTGGCGAAACGTATTGTCCCCGTAAATGATTAATGAACCATCCGATTTGAGTACGAGACTATGGTTGGAACCCGCAACAACGCTTTGGACACCCGATGATATAATCATATCTGGAAACTGATAGTCAAGCCGATCCCCATACTCATCAAGATATTGCCCATATTTATCTTTCCCCCATGCAAATAATTCGCCTAATGAAGAGACCGCCAAAGAATGAGTCGCCCCAGCTGCGATGGATGTAATGTTTGTCAGCGATAGCTGAAACGGGGAGTTTTGATAATCACTGATGGTATTGGTACCTAACTGAAAGTCATCGCTTTTCCCCCAAACCCAAAGTGTGCCATCATTCTTGATTGCTAGGTTATGATAGTCTCCAGAAGCTATGTCTTTATAGCCCGCCAAAATCTGCACGGGCAATAGTTTTCTAATAAGCGTCAAATCACCAAGTTGACCATAGGTGTTATCTCCCCATGCCCAAATCGTGCCGTTGGTCTTCAACGCTAACGTATGTAAGAGCCCTGCGGATACTTTTGATACACCCGTCATGATTTGAACAGGCGAAGCCTTGCTAACCGTGGTGCCGTCACCAAGTTGTCCTGTTGTATTTTCACCCCAGGCCCATAGCGTATGATTATTGTCAATTGCAAATGTCGTATTTCCCTTTGCGCAGACTGAAATGTATACAGTAGAAGCAGCCACGGCCTTTTGTACTGGCGCAATGGACGTAAAAAGAGTAGACACAACAAAAATAAGAGTCATGACAATCGTGATTCCTTTAAAATGCTTCTTCATGAACTACTCCTTTCAAATTATGTTAGAGAAAAGTGTAACTCTCCACAATTAATTATACCACAATTTTTCTTTTGAAATGATTTTATTCGTGAAATCTTTATGTTAAAATGTGTGTAGATTGAGATGTCAAAAAAACACAAGGAGCTGATTGCATTGAGAGTTGGAATTGGTCAAGATAGTCATCGTTTTGATTTTAATGATAAGTCAAAGAAGCTCGTTCTAGGAGGCATTTCCATTGAAAACCACCCGCCACTGCTTGGAAATAGTGATGCAGATGTACTTTTGCATGCACTTACAAACGCAATCTCCGGTGTGACTTGCGTCAACATTTTAGGCGACATCGCCGATGAAATGTGCTTAAAAAAAGGAGTCAACGACAGTAGCGAATATGTCTTCGAGGCATTAAAATATCTAGGGGATTTGAAAATTATACATTTATCGATTGCGGTCGAATGCAAATCACCAAAAATCACCCCGTGGATTCCGGCGATCCGTTCAAAACTCTCAACACTGCTTGACCTGCCCGAAGACTCCATCGGCATCACCGCGACTTCGGGAGAAGAACTGACCGACTTTGGCAAGGGCCTTGGAATTCAAGTGATTGCCGTCATCACAATGGAATAAACGGAATCAGCGAAACAACAAAAAAGAGTTGACTCAATGTGATTGAGCCAACCCTTTTATCGTATTCAGTACTTTTTAGCCGATTCTTGCTTTCAACGCGTCGTGTTGCTTTTGAATTGCTGCTGGCAATCGGTCAAACTTCGCAAAGAATTCAGCCTGCCCTGCCAATTCATCCACCCATGACTGATGGTCAATACTTAAGAGCTCTTCGACCACTTCAGGGGTAATGTCTAAGCCTTCCATATCCAGGTCAGCAGCATTTGGAATGTAACCGATTGCAGTTTGATTTGCCTCCGCTTTGCCGTTCACTCTGTCGATGATCCAGAGAAGCACTCTCATGTTGTCACCAAATCCAGGCCAGATGAAGTTGCCTTCGCTATCCGTTCTGAACCAGTTTACATTAAATACTTCTGGTGGATTTGCGATTTTCGTGCCCATCTCCAACCAGTGCGCAAAATAATCACCCATGTTGTAGCCACAGAATGGGAGCATTGCCATCGGATCACGTCTCACAACGCCCACTTGACCTGCAGCCGCAGCGGTTGTCTCAGAAGCCATCGTCGCTCCAACAAACACACCATGTTCCCAATCAAATGATTGATATACCAACGGTGCTGTCTTCGCACGACGTCCACCAAACAGAATTGCTGAAATCGGCACACCATTTGGATTTTCCCATTCTTTCGAAATGCAAGGACATTGTCCAGCAGGTGCGGTAAATCTTGAGTTCGGATTTGCACCTTTCACTCCGTTGTCTGGTGTCCATTCGTTACCAAGCCAGTCCGTCGCGTGTGCTGGTGCTGGAGTGCCCATCCCCTCCCACCAAATGTCCTTGTCATCCGTCAATACGACGTTTGTGAAAATAGTATTTGAGTTGCAAGTGAGCAAAGCATTTGGATTGGACTTCATGCTTGTGCCTGGCGCTACGCCGAAGAACCCAAACTCTGGATTGACCGCATAAAGTCTGCCATCTGCGCCAATTCTCATCCACGCGATGTCGTCGCCAACGGTCCAAACTTTATAGCCAGCTTGCACGAATTTTTCAGGTGGAATAAGCATCGCAAGGTTTGTCTTGCCGCATGCGCTCGGGAAAGCCGCAGCGATATAAGATACATTGCCATTTGGATCTTCAATGCCAAGAATGAGCATATGCTCTGCCATCCAACCTTCTTGCTTCCCAAGGAAACTGGCAATACGAAGTGCGAAGCATTTCTTGCCAAGCAATACATTGCCGCCGTAACCAGAATTGACTGACCAGATGGTATAGTCTTCTGGGAAATGCATAATATAGCGATTTTCTTCATCAATCTGTGCTTTCCCATGCAATCCTTTTACGAAGTGGCTGCTGTCCCCAAGCATATCAATGGCTGGTTGCCCCATTCTTGTCATGATGTTCATGTTGAGCACGACATAAATGCTGTCAGAAAGTTCCACTCCAACTTTTGAAAATTCAGATCCAACAGGACCCATGATGTAAGGAATCACGTACATGGTTCTTCCCTTCATCGAACCCTTAAAAAGCTTACTCATTTTTGCATAGGCCTCTTGTGGATCCATCCAATTATTCGTAGGGCCAGCGTCTTCTTTTTTACTCGTACAAATAAAAGTTCTGTGCTCTACGCGCGCCACATCATTCGGGTTTGTCCTGTGATAGTAGCAACCAGGTCTCTTTGTGCTGTCCAATGCAAGAATTTCTCCGCTGTCGCACGCTTCTTTCGTCAATGCATCGAGTTGTGCTTTTGATCCATCAATCCACATAATGCTGTCTGGCTGTGTGAGTTCTGCCATTTCGGCTACCCACGTTTGTACTGCGTTGTTGTTCATCATACTCGTAGTCTCCTCTATTAAAAAATTTTAAAGATTGTTAAAAAATTATCGCAATCAATCGGTACAAAAAGCATTATAATACAATTGTACTGAAATTAAAACAATTTTCTTTTATTTTTTTTGAGAAAATTAAAACTGATTTGCAATCAAGGCAAACTCGCTCAAACGCAGTGTCTCTCCCCGACAACCTGGGTCGATCCCAATGTTTACGAGCATCTCTGCCATCTGTGCTCGGTCAAGGGGGAATGCCCCTGAATTGCAGAGTGCATTATGTAATGTCTTACGACGTTGTCCAAATGACGCTTTAATCACTTTAAATAGCATCTCTCGGCTTTTCACCTCAACAGGCGGCGAAGCATGACGGTCCAGACGAATGACAGTCGACGTCACGTCTGGCTGCGGAAAGAAACTCTTGGGCGAAACATCAAAAAGCCGCTGCGGGCTCGCATAATAATTCACAGCCAAAGTCAAAGCGCCATAATCCTTACACGCCGGCGGGGCACACATACGATCCGCGACTTCTTTCTGCACCATAAACGTCATGGATGTCACAATTTCATGTTCCTCCAACAACTTCATAATGATTGGAGTAGTAATATAATATGGTAAATTCGCAACCACTTTCACAGCAGTCGGTTCCTTGATTTCTTCATCTCTTTCAATTTCATCAACCAATTTTTTAAAGTCAACTTTCATCGCGTCTTCGTTGATGACTGACACATTCGAGCAATCCGCAAGCGTTTCTTCCAGAACAGGAATCAACTTTTGGTCAATTTCAATCGCGAGCACTTCCCCAGCATACGCCGAAAGCACGCGTGTCATACTCCCCGCACCTGGTCCAATCTCAATCGCAAGGTCGTCCTTCGACACCCCCGCACCTTCCACAATATGTTCTACCACATCCTCATCGATCAAGAAATTTTGCCCAAGTCTCTTGGTTAATCGAATGCCAAACTGATCCAGTAGCTTTCTTGTATCTTTCATTTTTTCCTCCAGGGGTTTCCCCTATCCTATTTCAAACAATGCTTTTGCATTATTATATGTCTGTTGCGCGACTTCTTCATGGCTCATTTCCTTGAGTTCCGCAATTTTATCCACCACATACTTCAGATACGCCGAAGTGTTGCGCGTGCCGCGAAACGGCTCTGGCGCCAGGTACGGACAATCCGTCTCGATGAGAATTTTATGCATCGGAAGGGCGACGATTGCTTCGTGCGATTTTCTAGCGTTCTTAAAGGTAATCGCCCCGCCAAACGCAATATAAAATCCTAGCTTTTCAAAGCGTTTCGCCATTTCGGCGCTCCCTGAAAAGCAATGCACGACACCCCGAAGTGTCTTACCTAAGGCCATTGCATCCTCTCGTGCGGCATGAAGAATTTCATACGTCTCCTCGTGTGCGTCGCGATTGTGAATGATGACTGGCAGGTCTATTTCAATGGCAAACTCGAGTTGTTTTTCAAACCAAAGCCGTTGCACATTGCGTTCGGAATGATCATAGTAAAAATCAAGCCCAATTTCACCTATGGCAACGACCTTTGGCATTTTGGCAAGCTTTTTCAGTACCATAAAGTTTTCAGGGTTTAATGATTTGGCATCATGCGGATGCACGCCTACCGACGCATAGACGTAGTCAAAACGGGACGCCAAAGCGACCGATGCCCGAGATGTATTCAAAGTTGACCCGCAGTTGACAATCACGTCAACCCCGGTTCGTCGCGCTTCTTCAATTGTTTGTTCCCGATCTTCTTGATAACGGTCATCATCGAAGTGGGCATGAGTTTCAAAATACATATCAGTGCAACGCCTCGAGTGCTTCCAGTTCTTTTTCCATATCTAGTCTAGGGAAAATGATCTCTCCCTTGATTGCTTTTGCGCCAACCGGCAAACTGCCCCACACAGAGGCACTTTCCCATGTAATCGCATCGGTAGCTTCTGCAATGCCAAGTTGCGCCTGAATTTTCCCAGGTGTCTCTGGCATAAACGGTTGGATGAGGATAGACACAATTCTTAATGTCTCAGCAAGATGATACATCACCATTGCCAAGCGCTCTTTTTGTGATTCTTCTTTTGCTAACGCCCAAGGCATGGTTTCATCAATGTATTTGTTGGCACGCCCAATTACTTTCCAGATTTCAGTCAGCGCGATGTTAAAGAGCAACTGATCTAACAACTCCTCCACCTTTTGTGGCAGCGCCTTGACCATCGATGAAAGGTCATCATCAAATGCGCCTGCTTGGCGTTCTTCAGGAATGACGCCTGCAAAATATTTGTCAATCATTGCAATAGAGCGACTGACGAGATTCCCCAGGTCATTTGCCAAATCCGAATTGATTCTACTGATTAATGCCTCGTTGGTAAACACACCGTCCGAGCCAAAGGGTACTTCTCTGAGTAAAAAATAGCGAATGGCGTCTAGGCCGTAGCGTTCGATGAGGATGACTGGATCGACGACATTGCCTTGTGATTTCGACATTTTGCCACCTTCCAGCAACAGCCAGCCATGTGCGAAAACCTGCTTCGGCAGTTCTTCTCCGAGCGCCATCAAGAGTGCGGGCCAAATGATGGTGTGAAATCTGACGATTTCTTTGCTCATCAAGTGCAAATCTGCTGGCCAGTAGTGTCGGAATGCGGAATCGTCATCGGATTCATATCCCAACGCAGTAATATAATTAGAAAGCGCGTCAACCCAGACATAAATGATGTGTTTTGGATCAAAGTCGACAGGCACGCCCCACTCAAACGAGGATCGTGACACTGCCAAGTCTTCTAGTCCAGGTTTGATAAAGTTATTAATCATTTCATTCAACCGTGACGCGGGTAATAAAAAGTTTGGGTGCGCCGCGTAATGTGCCATCAGTCGATCCGAATAATTGGAAAGCCTGAAAAAGTAGCTCTCCTCTCGCGTCAGTTCGACTTCGCGCGCACAGTCAGGGCATTTGCCATCTTTGAGCTGCGTCTTGGTCCAAAACGACTCACACGGCGTACAGTACCAGCCCTCATATTCACTCTTGTAAATGTCTCCTTGGTCGTACAGCCGCTTGAAAATGCGCTGAATAGAACGTTTGTGAGCTTCATCCGTGGTTCGGATAAAGCGATCGTTCGTGATTTCCATCCGTTTCCAAAGATCTTTGATGCCATCCACAATTTCATCAACAAACGCCTGTGGCGGAACTCCTTTTTCCTCAGCTCTTCGTTGAATCTTTTGCCCGTGCTCGTCTGTTCCCGTCAGGAAACACACATCGAACCCCTGAAAGCGCTTGTATCTTGCCATCGCGTCTGCAACCACAGTCGTGTAAGAATGCCCAATGTGAAGTTTTCCACTTGGATAATAAATCGGTGTTGTAATATAGTAAGTTTTCTTTTCCATGTTCCCTCACACTTTCGTCAAACTATTTGCGATGATTTCCTTGACTTTGTCTGGTAATGCTGCAATCTCAGGTTTGGAAAGACCTTCCGTAACGATGGGCTCGCCAATGAGCAAGCGGACTTTCACCGGACCCTTTTCCTTCTTCTTACCTTCAAAAAACTTATATGCACCGTCTACCGTAATCGGTACAATAGGTACCCCAGCACTCACAGCCATCTTGAACCCACCTGGCTTGAATTCCCCAAGCACGCCATCCTTTGCACGTGTCCCTTCCGGAAACACAACCATCGACGTCCCTTCCATCAGATTCGTCGTGGCTTGCCTGATTGCCGTCACCGACTGGCGAATGTTCTTACGATCGATGAACACACAATTCATGAGTTGCATCCACTTAGATAAAATCGGCACCTTCAGTATTTCAACTTTTGCAAGAAAGGCCTTCGGTCTTTTAATGTACCCCAGCATAATCGGGATATCAAAGTAACTCTGATGATTTGAAATAAAGCATACTGTCTCGATGCCTTCCAGCTTTTCTTCGCCAATGACGGTCACTTCACCGCCAGCACTTCGGATGAGATTACTCCCCCAAGAAATGCCTTCCTTCGCGATTAAATCTGGAATTTTACTTTGATCCGGTGTTTTTTTGATTTGATTCAACAATTTCTGAGAAGAAATTAAATAGAAAAATAACCAGAAAAAAAGTTTTATGTTTCGAATCATATTACTCCTCTTTACAGACTTATTTCTTCATTGCAATCGCGCTTTTTGCTGCCTTCACAATGGTCGCGCTCGTGAGTCCGTATTTTTCTAGCAACAACATCGGTTTCCCGGATTTCCCAAATACATCCTGAATCCCAACGCGTTTCACTGGAACTGGGAAAAGGTCTGCCACGACTTCTGTGACCGCGCCTCCAAGTCCACCAAGGACATTGTGTTCTTCTACTGTCACAATGGCGCCAGTTTCTTTTGCTGCTTTCAGAATGATTTCCTGATCAATCGGCTTGATGGTATGCATATCAATCAAGCGCGCATGAACGCCTTCCGCAGTTAATGTCTCCACTGCTGCCAAAGCAATTCCAACCATCATGCCAGTTGCAATGATGGTGACGTCGTTGCCCTCTTTGATTTGGATCCCCTTGCCGACTTGAAACGGGACATCCTCTTCGTAAAGCACGTCTACGGGCAATCTTCCGAGTCTTAAATAGACTGGCCCGTCAATTTCGATCGCTGCTTTGACCGCAGCGCGCATGGTGGTCGCATCCGAAGGATTGATGACAATCATGTTTGGAATCGCACGCATAATTGCAATGTCCTCTACGCTTTGGTGGGAAGCACCATCTTCGCCTACGGTAAGACCCGCATGTGAAGCACCGATTTTAACATTTAGCTTTGGATAACAAATTGAATTCCTCACTTGTTCGCATGCACGGAGTGCCGCAAACATCGCGAATGAACTCGCAAACACAACCTTCCCCGTTGTTGCGAGACCAGCTGCAACGCTCATCATGTTGCCCTCTGCAATGCCCATATTAACAAAACGTTCTGGGAAAACCTTCTTAAAAGTATCTGTCTTCGTCGATTTTGACAAGTCTGAGTCCAGCACAACAATTCTCGGATCTCCGCCAAATTCTGCAAGTGCGTTGCCATACGCTTCACGTGTTGCTATTTTTTGTGCCATCTTATTCTGCCTCCACTTCTGCTAGGTATTGATCAAGTTCCGCTATCGCGATGTCTCTTTGCTCCTGATTTGGCGCATTTCCATGCCAACCTGCCTGGTTTTCCATATAGGAAACGCCCTTCCCTTTGACCGTCTCTGCGACAATCATGGTCGGCTGATTTTTGACCGACTTCGCTTGCGTCAACGCCGCTTCAATTTGTGTCAAATTATGTCCATCAATCTTGATGACATGCCAGTTAAATGCTTTGAATTTTTCTGGCAACGGCTCAGGATTCATGACCTCACGGATGTCTCCATCAATCTGTAAGCTATTGTGATCGAGGAACGCAACGAGATTATCCAATTTATAATGCGCAGCAGACATCAGCGCCTCCCAAACCTGCCCCTCTTGGCATTCTCCGTCGCCGATGATTGCGTAAACTCTATAGTTCTTTTCGTCTAATTTCCCAGCAAGTGCCATGCCAACGGCCGCAGAAATCCCCTGCCCCAGTGACCCCGTACTCATATCTACGCCAGGAACATAAGTCATATTCGGATGTCCTTCAAGAATACTGTCGACTCCGCGAAACGTGTTTAAAATAGCTTTATCAAAAAAACCTCTTTCCGCAAGACATGCATATAACGCAGGTGCGCAATGTCCCTTTGACAAAACAAATCTGTCTCGATCCTCCCACTTGGGATTTTTGGGATCAATTTTCATTTCATTAAAATACAGCGATGTCAAGATATCCATGCAGGATAGCGACCCGCCTGGATGACCTGAAGATGCATGAAACACCTCGTCAATCGCATGTTTTCTGTTGATTGTGGCCTGCTTCTTCAAAGCCTTTAATCTGTCTTTCGTCATTTCGACAACTCCTCGTCAATAAATAATATACTCGAAAAGTATACCACTGACCACGTCTTATTTCAATCCATACGCACTTTAAACAAGGTTTTTTTATTTAATTGCATAACTTCCTGATAACAATACTGTGATGTCTGCCTTGGCTTTGATGCCACGGGTATCAGAAATCGGAGAGACAATCAGGTGTCTGAGGGCGACGAGTTGATTAGTATTCAAAGCCTTTCCATCCGTCAGATCGGTCAATTTGCCGATGACATGAGCAACGCCTGAAAAGACAACCAGCATACTGCCCTCTTTCAATAAGATGGTCTTTCCTTTTTTCACAGTGAGATAGTCCGCAGATTCTCCGTTTTTCGCTAAAAGTGTTGCAATTTGCGATTTCATAGTCTTGATGCTTGTTTTCGCAGATGCCAAAGAAGCTTCTGCGGAATCTAGCGCATGCTGCAAATTCGCAATCTTCGTGTTTAACGATTTTACTTTGCCATCGACATAAGACTTTGTAATCAAAGGATCCCCTGTGGAGCCGGGGGCTGCCGGTGTCGTCGCGTTTGACAGTTGTGTCACCACGAATGTAATAATTAAAATCATACAAAAGGCCAAAACCCTTGTGATGGATATGTTCTTTTTCATGTAAATCCCCCCAATATCATTCGAACGAACTCACTCGGTTACACTAGATAGTTGAGCACGTTGACTGCCTTCCCATTTTTGAAGTAGATGCGTGGAATTCGTTTCCCTACCAAACACACAATCTCATAGTTGATGGTCCCTGCAAAGGTCGCAACTTGAGCTGCCGAAATGGAGGCATTGCCTTGCGTACCAATGAGTACCACTTCGTCTCCAAGTGAAACGCTACCGCTGATGTCCGTCACATCCACCATACACTGATCCATACAGACACGTCCTACCACGGGTGCTTTTTGGCCATTGATGAGAACAAATGCTTTATTCGACAACGCCCTCATATATCCATCTGCATATCCGATCGGTACCGTGACAATCTGACTCTTGCGCGATGTCGTAAATGTTCTGCCATAACTAATATCGATCCCTGCGTCCACTTCCTTATTCATTATAACATACGACTTGATTTGCATGGCGGGTTTTAGGTCATAGGATGCAATTTCTTTTTGGGCATCGTCAAACGGCGAAAGGCCGAACAAAATCAATCCTGGTCGCACCATATCCAGATGCATGTGCGGGAATTTTAAGATTGCAGCACTGTTTGCAACATGTTTCACAGGAATGTGCACGCCGACTCTGCCCAATTCCGCACAAATACTCATAAACCGCTCGAACTGCATCTCCGTATAAGCTGGATTTGCATCGTCCGCCGTTGCAAAGTGCGTAAAAAGACCTTCGATGATAATGCCTGGCAACTGGCTGATTGAAGCGATTTTGTCCACAATGCTGTAACCCGACATAAACCCGACCCGTGTCATCCCCGTATCAATTTTAATATGAATCTTCACGTTTTTCTTTTGCCGCGTGGCCTCTGCGGAAAGCGCTTTTGCAAGATCTGTGTGATATACCGTCTGCGTGATCTGATGTGCGATGATCTGATCGACACGTCTTGGATCTGTATAACTAAGAACAAGAATTGGCACTTGAATACCAGACTGACGCAACTGGATCGCTTCGTCGAGCATCGAAACAGCAAGCCGTTCCACGCCGTTTTGCAACAGTTCCTGCGCAACATCTAGCACGCCGTGACCGTAGGCATCCGCTTTGACTACGCCCAATATTTCTGTGCGCTTGCTCACAAGCGCGCGAATGTGTTTCACATTGTGTGCGATGCAGTCTAAATCAATTTCGGCCCAGGTACGATTTGCAAAATTTCCTAACTCATTCATCTTATTTGACTCCATTTCGCCGTGGCACTCTCTCTTCTAGCAAGACACTTGCTTGTGAAATATGACTTACAATGTCAGTCGGCAACATGGAAAGCATCCCTTTATCATGTGCAGCCAGATCTCCGGCGAGCCCGTGCAAAAATGATCCGCCCAATGCTGCATCGTAAAGTGGCAATCCTTGTGCGACAAGCGCCGCAATCATGCCAGACAATACATCACCTGATCCAGCCACAGCCATACCCGGATTCCCATTGGTATTAATTGCTGTCTGTCCTTGTTGGGAACAGATGACCGTACCGGCCCCCTTCAACAAGGTGACGCATTTTGTTGTTTTTGAAAAATCTTTGACGAAAGCTAAACGGTCTGCAAGAATCTCATGCTTGGAAACCTTAGAAAGCCGCTCCAACTCGACAAGATGCGGTGTAATAATGACTTCCCTGGTCAAATCCTTTTTCTCAATCGCATTCAACGCGTCAGCATCTAGAATCATCGGTGTTTGCACAGATTTTAATAGTTTCCTCACAATTTTAAATGTTTCTTTGCTATTCACCATGCCTGGCCCTATGATGATTACGTCGACTTGCTTTGCTGCATCGAGAAGTTCGTTCACACTCTTATCAGAAATGGTGCCCTTTTCTGTTTCCTCCATCATCAAACCGATTGCCGAGGGAACCAAAATAGAAACTGAGTTCCAAACCCTCTCGGTGGTCGCAACATAAACTAGTCCTGCACCTGCCGCAAACGCACCCATTGCACACAACGCCGGTGCCCCACGCATGCCATTGGAGCCAGCAATACATAGCACCCGACCGTATGTCCCCTTATGCGAATTTGTTTTGCGGGAAAATAATTGATTATCCAAGTTCGCTTGTTCTAATGTGATCAACGCAAGAATTTTCTCTGACATTGGAATACCGAGATCATGAACCGTAATCTCACCAGCACAATCCTTCCCGTCACCAAATAAAAGTCCTGGCTTTGAACCAAAGAATGTAATTGTCTTTTTCGCTTGAATTGCGACACCTCTTATATTTCCAGTCAAACCATCTACTCCACTAGGAATGTCGATCGCGTAAACAGGCAACCCCGAATGATTCACCATGTTGATTAATGCCGCATCGACGTCAGATACTGGTCGATTCAACCCAGTTCCAAACATCCCATCAATGACAATCTCGCATTTTTCAATTGGATATTTATTCACTTTCATCCCTAACATTTTTGCTAGTTTCAATGCATCTTTTCCGTTGTTTCCTGCGCCCGCTAGAAAGAAAATTTTCAACGCCTGCGGATTTTCAAAATCTTGCTCTAAAACCTCTAACACGGCAGCAGCAGCGCGTTCAATCAGAATTGTAGAAGTGAGTCCAAAATCAGTCTCAGCAATGTGCTCAATCTCATTCATTTGTTGCGGTGTCACAATAATCATTTCATCAACCCTCTCAACTTTATAATTAAAATAGGAATCCAACTTCTCCTTGGTTTAATGTTGCACAGTAGACTTCAGACGTATTTGTATTGATGATCCAACAATGCGTCGCATCTTTCAAGATCAGCTTATTTACTCCCCTCTGACTAATTGAAAAATCTGCTGCATTGGTGTCAATCAAAAGCCGATATGACTGCACACGAGTTGGAAGTTTTCGATTCGTCGAAAGTTCTATCGTTGCCTCGTTGCCATTTTGCAAAGCGGTCACAAAAAAGGTCGCGGTGGCTTTTGTTTTCAATCCTGCACGAAACAAATCATCTGCAAATTGATTCGTCTCCACAATGTCCTTCTGCAAGCCTGTGGATAGATCAATTGTTTCGTTTTTTCCATTATACCGAAATACGAGGAGATTGTCACTCATCCAGATTGGTGTTTCGGAAGCATAAAAAACCGCTTTACGCAGTTCAGAAGACTTCTCAAAAACTTCGTAATAACTACCTGTTTTGATGATATAGCGACTACGATCTGGCGAATTGATTAAATCTGATAGAATCTCAGTACTTTCTCCGTTTCTGAAGATACAGGCGTCTGTACCATTCGACGCTTTAAAATCGACATAGTAGTGCGAAGAATCTTTGAATTTTGCACCCGTCAAGGTCACTTCGCCAATGCCGAACACATTCTCTAAAAAGCCGGTCTGAAAGTCTTTTTTCAAAATTCGATTGATTTTGTCATTCATAATATCATAAATCTGTAAGAACGCGTCATCTTGCCAGAACACCATCGTTCCGTCTTGGTTGATTTTTGATTGTGCAGTGAAGATTTTTATCTTGACGAGTGACTCCACGACAATTTCTTCTTTTGACAGAAGAAAATTTTTGTTTCCCCCCTGCACAAAGAGCAACAATTTTTCGGGAACATGACATGGTGTAATCGAACGAATCGGGGTCTCTTCCGCAGTCCATACCTTCATGGCCGATTGTTTGTTCAAAACCCCTTGGATGGAGAGAGCACGTTCCTGCCGCGTGATTTTGAAAAAGTCAAATGCACTTGCTTGCGAATAATAGTTTACATATGCCTTATCATCAGAAACAGCCCAGGAATATAAGATTCCCATTTCCTCCTCAATAAATCCCACCATGGTGTTTGGCAAAAATATTTCACCATTATATTCCTCTGGCGCTCCCACAAAAGGAATCAGTTGATTGCCATACATCATTTGAGACGCACCCAAACGCAAATAGGTCAATTTCCCGTTCAACGTAAAATAAATCAAATCATCACTCTTGCTGCGCATTACGTTCAAATGGTAGCGATTTTCTAGCACAGATAGTCGGACATAGGACTTCCCTGAGAATTCCCAAAGCGCATTCAAATTCTCATCTCCCACACCGTTGGTTAACGTGCGAATCGCTTTTAGTTCGGATTGCTTCAACCAGTCATTTTGAGGGAGCTTTAGATTGATCTGATTATATATGGTAGGCTGCGTAGTACCGCTTTTGCGCTGCCTTTGCGCAGCATCAAGCGACGTGTAGACTGCGACGGAAGCGACCGCCATAAACGCGAGTACAATCACGATGAAAACATAGATCACTTCATTGGCATTAATCTGTTTGCCTTTTGGCATAATCCGCAACTCCTTTACAGAATTCCTTGATAGCTATTTTGACATCCTCTTTTCGTTCGAGTTGAAAGACCGCATTACGAAACTTTGCTGCATCGTGTAGGCCACTCACATAATGCGAAATATGAGTCCGCATCTCTCTGATTCCAGAACGTTCTCCCTTTATGTCTACCATCATGTCCAGATGGCGCAACATCGTGTCTAGTTTGGTCGAGACCGCTGGCAATTCAGGCAGCTCCCCTGTCTCAAGATACTGCAAAATCTGATGAAAAATCCACGGATTCCCTTGCGCGCCTCTCCCTATCATGATTGCATCACAAGCGGTCTGTTCGAACATCCGCTTTGCTGCTAGCGGCGAAGTAATGTCTCCATTTCCGATGACGGGGATGCGAACAGCTACTTTTACATCTCGAATGACGTCCCAATCGGCGTTGCCACTATAGTACTGTGCACGCGTCCTCCCGTGCACGGTGACTGCAGCAGCACCCGCTTGCTCAGCCATTTTCGCAAACTCAACTGCATTGACGCTAGTCTCATCCCAGCCTTTTCGAAACTTCACTGTCACTGGTTTCTGCGACGCCTGCACGACCGCCCGAATCACTGCTTCCGCAAGTGCTGGGGTTTTCATCAACGCACATCCTTCGCCATTGTTGACAATTTTCGGCGTTGGGCATCCCATATTTATGTCTAACAGGACTGCCGCAGAGGCGTTCAATTGTTCCGCAATCCGCGCCATAATCAATGGATTTGAACCAAACACTTGAATCCCGACCTTGCCCTCCATTGGACTCACTGCGACGATTTGGTGACTTTTTCCACCATCATAATGCATTCCTTTTGCGCTGACCATTTCTGTATATGTCAACCCACAACCCTGTTCTGCACATAAGATGCGAAACGGAATATCGGTCAACCCAGCCATTGGCGCCAAAAAGACGTTGTTTTTTAGGATCACTTTACCAATCTTCATCGCAGTTTTTCGATGCATCTTGGCACGGCATCCCTAGAATTTCCCCACGGCTCCTCATTATTCTGGTAATCAAATTTCTCAGTAAACCATTTCACTTCGTTTCTCAAACGGGACAGGTTCGCATTCTGCTGGTCAAACAATACTTTTAGAAACGCTGGTCTTTCGTTTGGCTTCAAGCCATCCTCGATTTCTTCCAGCATCCTTTGAAAATGCTTTGCACAAAACCCCTTTTTCGATTCAAATACGGCACGAAACTCTTTCTCCGTGCGCCACATATGATAAAAGACAGAAATGTAGCGTTTCATCGTTTCCTCTAATTGGTTGCATAAAGTACAATCGCTTCTCGACGAACGCAAAAATTCCTTTAATTCATCCAAGGACGTCCTGTTGTTTTTTTTCGAAAACATCGACTTTTTCTCATCTTTATTGCCTGATTCGAGTGACGCAGTGGTGAGATTGGAAAGCTTCTGATTGTATTGATCGAAATAAGAAGTCAGGATCAGGCCCAATCCAAGGACATTTTGTTTCGACTGAAACAGCGCATCGAGATGCGCTTTGCAAAACCCATGTTCATTCATATCCTGCCGACAATCTGGTTCCATCAAAGCGCCGCCTAAATAGTAGGCAAGACGCTCTTCTTCCAGTTTGTTTTCCAAGACGCAAAATGGACATTCAGAGTCCACTTGAAAAGCATCTGTCACAGGTATGGTATAGATCTTTTCTTTCACATGCGTCACCTCAAAACTACTCTCATTGGTGCCCTGGACAGGAATCGAACCCGCATCACCGGAACCGGAATCCAGCGTTTTATCCATTATACTACCAAGGCATGTTGCGAACAAAATGTTCAACATAGCAATTTTACTATTTTTTCTGCGTGAACACAACTTTACAGAATTGAATCAGCGTGAAAATGTTCCGAAATCTCGAAATAGGTTGTCTGCAAATCCGGTATAACCACTCAAGTCCAAGTTTCAGCATCCATTTTGGGGCCCGCTTAATTTTACCACTGATGACATCAAACGCACCGCCGAGTCCGATGCACACATTGATGTTGAGCAATTCTTCCGCGTGCGCTGCAATCCAAAGTTCTTGCTTTGGCGACCCCATCGCAACGGCAAGGATGTTGGCCCCCGACGCATTGATCTGTTGCACCAAACCTTCCTCCATTTCGGTATATCCATCCATGATTCCAGCTATGACGATAGCCGGATATTTTTGCAACAAGACATTGCGCGTCGCCTCAACTACTGCAGGACTTGCCCCGTAAAGGAATAGCTTCGCTCCAATTTCCACTGCGTTTAGACAAATCTCCTCAAACAGAGAGATTCCAGTGATTCTGTTTTTCAGTTCTTCTTCCCGCCGTGAGGCCCAGATAATGCCTGTGCCATCGGGGATGATATAGGTTGCTTTCAAAAGGATTTCCTTCACGCGCGGATCCCGCTCCGCCAACATGACCTTATTGGGATTCAATGAAATAATCGAGACTTTCTCTCTCGCCGTAATCATTTCTTTGATTTCCAACAGCATGTCTCGATATGTCGTATCGCAAACGCGATATCCTAGGACAGAAACTCTTTTCAACCCGATGCCTCCCTACGCACGATGCGAACGCTTCTTAGATGATGTATTTTTTATAGATTGTCTCACTGGTCTTCCCCTTGATTTCATCAAACACTACCTCAAACATGCTCGCATCAAATAAGGTATTGAAATAACCACTTTCTTTCACAAACGTATATTTTACTTCGCCTGCAATGATTCCAACTTGTTTCTCGAGGTAGGAGACATGTAGCATTGCCTTTTTCAAAAAAGCCCCATTGCTGTCCTGATCCAAAACAATGAAATTCCCGAAAATACTGCGATCACGGTCATACTTTTTCATGTAATCCATCGCTATGATTTCCACATCGCTCGCATTGTACTTTTGAAAAATCGTTTTGATTTGTGTTGTCGCAATTTTCTGGGACAGTAAAATCACGCACTTCTTATTTTGATACGGAATCGATTGCAACGCGCGGATGCCCGCTTCAATCTGCGCTTCATCGGAAACCATTTTATAGATGGTCAATAGGGATGGCAACATCGCGTGTTGGAAGTGAATGTCTTTCAGAATCTGTTCAAACCGCTTGGCATAGGTGTGTTCTGACAGGACCAATTCCAGATTTTCTGCTCTTGCTTTATCTTCATCGACGATGTGGATGCCGTCATTGACAAAAAACACGTTCTTCCCGAACAACTTTTCCATGCCATAAGAATAGTTAGAAAGAACACAAGTGTTGGATGACATCAATTCAAACACACGGCGCGCAAACATGGTCTCCGACTCAGTCGACGTATTGATATTCAAAGCGTATTTGCTCCCCTTGTATGCCAATGAAAGTTTCTCGTAATCCAATTTCGGGTGGATATAGGAGCGGTAGCGGATCGGAAAAAAGTGATTGGAATCCGTCGTCCCTGAATGGCGATCATAGATTTTGAGTGGTCGTCCCGACTCGATAATATCGTCTAAAATTCTACCCATTTCCTTGCACCGTTCTGGATGCTGCGCGTACCAGCTCCCCGCAAACACGATTTCATCCGTTCTTTCGAACTCTTCGATCGGATTAAACATCTTCGGTTGCGTTGCAAACATCAGAGCATGCACACTCTTGTGTCCATAGTCTTTCTTATAAAGTTCCACGCATTCCTCTGCAGAGGTGAAAATATGGTCAAATTTGATGGCGGTATCCACAAAATTATGAACTTTATCCATGTAATGAATCGGATCCTCTTTGTTCCAGAAAACAGTCGTAATGTTGTGCTTATTGCAATATTTCAAGATTTGCAACAAGACCGCGCGGTTTTCATTTTTAAAGCGGACGCTCGTGTATATTTTCCCCTTCCAAGGACGCCTGACCGGGTCTTCCCCACTCCATGCGGATTCACAAAAGAAGAGGTCTGGTTTGCTCTTCGTGAACACATCCAACCAGTTGGTCGGTGTAATCGGGAGTGCATTGAATTCGTATTTGAAACAGTTAAATGTAAATTCATCGGCAATCATAGCGACTTTGATATTTTTGATGCTTTCCCCTTCATGATGAATGAGCTTGGCGCGATTGCTTTCTAGGTTCGAATTTAGGATGTTGGAATAGTTGCGAAAAATCCCAAGTTTATTGTTCACTTTTAATAAAAATTTGAGCATGCGCGGTTTGGTTTCGAATAATTTAAAGATCCGATACGCAATGCGAAAGATGAACTTCCGTATATAGTGAAATAAGAAACGCGAAAACTTTTTTTCCATTCGATTGAACTTATCTAAAGCGGTTTTCTGTTCATTCACCAATAACTGGGTTTGATTGAGCATCCCGTTTTTTTCAGACAACAAGTGCGAGGTTTCGGAAAGTTTCTCTTCCAGCTCCTTAATTTTATCCTCTTTTATTTTTAGTTCTCTCAACAAGTCCGTTTGATTCTCTTCCATTATTCCACCTTTTTCTAATCCACGATTGTTCGCTGCGTGCCTTTTATGTAATGATCTAAAATCTCTTCTGTCGGCCCCACGTCAATTAGGACGCCTTTATCAAGCCAGATGACTTCGTCGCAAAGATCTTTCAGCTGTTGATAGGAATGAGAGACGATGACGACGGTGACATTTTGGTCCATGATGATTTCCTTGATCGCCTTGAAACTCTTTTCTTTGAAGTTGTTATCTCCTACGCTGAGTACTTCATCAATCAGTAATACTTCTGGTTTCATCGTAATCGCGACAGAGAACCCGAGTCGAGAAATCATACCACTGGAATAAGATTTCATCGGCATATCAATAAAGGCACCCAGTTCACTAAACGCTATGATTGATTCAATTCTATCGTCAATCTCTTTTCGCGTAAATCCAAGCAACATTGCGTTGAGATAAATGTTTTCTCGCCCACTGAGATCGCGAGAAAACCCAACGCCCAATGCAAGCAAGTTGATGGAATCACAGTTGCGAATCACTTCCCCGCTGTTTGGCGAAAGCACGCCAGAAATCACCCTGAGCAAAGTACTTTTCCCCGCTCCATTGTTCCCTATGATGCCATAGACCTTCCCTTTTTCGATTGAAAACGAAACGTTGTTCAATGCCTTATATGCCTTAATGAGCGTGCTCACGCGCTTCCCTCGAATGAGGTTGACAATGCTTTTAAAGGAAATGCTTTCATGCGTCTTGTATAATAAATCGATATTCTTTACTTCAATCACATTCATATTAGATTACCTTCCCATATTCATCTTCGTTCTTAGAAATCAATTGATAACCAAAAATGATCAACAACACGGATACGCCAGTCAATCCAAGTAGGTGCGAATAATTCGGCGACTGTTCCAAAAATAAGACCGAGCGGTATGATTCTATGATGATGCTCAACGGATTGAGTTTCAAAATAGTAAGGACGGCTGCTGGAATCTTATCAGACATTTGCGCATAGGACCACATAATTGGTGACGTATAGAATAAGAATTTGAAAACGACATCCGAAATGTTTCTCAAATCAAAAAAGTAGACACCAAAATGGGCGATAATCAAAGAGGCCCCATAGGTAAACAGGCATGCAATGATTGTGACTGGGATGAATTCCAGCATATGAAATGAGGGTGGAATCCCAGGATTGGCAAATAACATGAGAATGACGATCAGCGTATTGGCAATTAAAAACTCGTACAAATTGACCAACAAATAAATGGTTGGATAGACGAATTTATGAAAATAGACCTGCTCAAAAATCGACTTATTTCTCACAATCGCAGATGTGTTCATGAGAATGGTTCCTGACATTAATTTAAATGTAGTCAAACCAATGAAAACATATATATGAAAATTCGGGACATGACTTTGGAATAGAAATTTAATAACTACCATGTAGACCAACATGAAAAGTAATGGATCCAGAAACAACCACAAAACGCCTAAGTAAGAGCCAGCAACCTTTTGCTTTAAGAGCAACTTTGCATAATACGTGATATATTCTTTATTCTTCATTAAGTTTTTTAGCATGCCGTCTTTGTTCAAAAATATCACCTTCACTTTTCTTCCGTTTATTTGGAAAGTACCGTTTTCTCTAAAATCCGTTTCAATTGATCGATAAACGTTTCCATGGCATAATTTTCTAAGATATAGCTCCTGTGTTGCGCGGTAAACGCGTCATAACGCTGTTTGTCTTGACTTAAATTCATAATCATTTCCTTGATTTCATGCACAGATTGAAAAATCATCGAGTCTGGATAAATATACTCCACCCCTGGCCATGCAAGGATCAACGCCGCGGTGTGGTCCGCCAAAGCTTCTGCAGGGGCCAGATGAAAACTCTCTGGAATGTATGGATCGCTCAGGGATAAGACATAACTTACGTTGTTGAACATCTCGGATCGTTCAAGCCATCCGGAAAAATGAACATGTCCACGCAAATCATTCTTGTCAATAAAATTCTCACACGTATCGAAATAATCTTTTTCCATCGGGTTTTTCGAAATCCATTCCACCGAGTTGGAATCAGAGCCCAAAATCACCAGTTGAAATCTCGGATCTGTTTCCCGCAATTCTTTTAACAACTCCAGTCCCTTCAGATAGCCTTTTCTCGCCGGCAGAATACCCGCAAGGCAAATATTGAACGCACTGTCAGGCTTCTTTTCGCCCGTGTAAATTTCTTCTTCCACATAATTGCTCAGCAACTGCATTTTTCCCTTCGGGATGTCGAATTGCTGCGCAAATTTCTCAAGATAGTAATAGGAAACAGTAATCACGGCATCCACTTGGTCCATTTTTACTTCATAGCCGAACTCTCTCGTGATTTCAAAACGATGCGCGCGAATCAATAAGGTCTGGAAACTCATTTTGTTTTTGGAGTACCAGGCTGCGTTCCCCATCATCCACTCGCAAAAGATGATATCCGCCCAAGCGATATATTGCGTGCACTTTTGATGATCTCTTGCATTGTGACTGGTCCACTCATCAATGATGATATTGTAGTCTGTTTCGAGATATTTTACAACGGGCTGAATGAACTTCAAATCAAATCCATTGATCAGTAACCGTCTTTTCGTCACGTCTTGAAACTTCTGATAGTCGCCACTCAAGATCGCATCCAACACTTCTTGAAAGCGCTGGTGCAAATTGATACTCCCTTTGATATAACGTTTTTGAGCATTGACAAAGCCACTCAGTTTCAAGAACATTTCTTTCGAGATTTTGCCTCTTGAAAACGAAACAATCGAGGTAATGGTGTTTTTGACTGCAATCGCGAGACGCAATTTGTAATAACTCAAGTTGACTTTGTTCAAAGCCTGCTCGGAAAGAGCCCAAACCTCGATGTGATCATTGAGTTCTTTGTCCCCATAATTTTGCGTAGACGACAGATTATTCACGTCGGCTTTTTTATTGTAAAACACAAAATAGTCATCAATATAGTCCACCTTCGGGTTGCACGAAAAAATCTGGCACGTGATGAGGGTATCCTCTCCGATTTTAAATTTCGGGTCAAAACGAATGCTGTGTTTCATGGCAAATTCACGTTTCAGAAGGATAAACATATTCGTGCTTGTGTTTGCGATGAGCGACGTGACGATAGAATCCTTTTTTTCACGATTCGGCTGGATGCGGTTTGCTTCAAAGATGCCGTTGTTTTTGACGACCTTCAAATAGCCTTTCAAAAAGTCCAAATCATTCTTTTCCGCATGCAACACGGCCTTGTAAAGCCGCTCCGGTTCTGCCAAATCATCGTCATCCAGAAAAAACAGGTACTTCCCAGTCGCTTGCTCGATCCCCTTATTTCTAGGCATCGAAGGACTTCCTGAGTTTTTATCTAATCGCAAACTAACGATATTCGCATGTGTTTTTGCAAGTTTCTGCACAAGTTCAAAGGAATTGTCTTTCGAACAATCATCCACCACGATGATTTCAAATGCATCACAAAATCGACTATCAAGTAACGATTGCAAGGCCGATAAGATGCTGTCAGACGCGTTGTATGTAGGGATAATCACCGATAATAATTTCGAACTCATGTTTTCCGCCTCATTTTTTATGCTTGTATAGATTTCCAAAATTGATGACCTGCAAGCCGGATCCATCCTGCGCTTGAATGATGTTTTTTGTATCAAAAAGAACTGGATTTTTCATTATAAGAGCGAGTGCTGCATGATTCATCGCTTTGTATTCGTTGTGATCCACGAGCACGACCATAATATCCGCGTCTTTTGCGGCAGTTTCCAAATCCACATAATCTTTATCCGGCACGTGCGGGTCATACACCTCGACGTGAAAGCCTTCCATCGTGAGCATATGCACGATTTCCAGGGCCGGACTCTCTCTGCGATCGTCCACATTCCCCTTATAGGTAACACCAAGTGCCGCAATTTTTGGATTTGCGATGCCTCGGAGCAACATCTTAATCTTCCCGACGACAAACGCCGGCATACTCGTATTGGTATCGCGCGCCAACTTAATGATTTGGGCCTCTTCCGGGGCTTTCGCACAGATAAAATAC
>JBAXOJ010000011.1:0-24325 GCA_037133315.1 Clostridia bacterium | reverse complement strand
CAACTCCAACCCCAACGCCTACACCAACGCCTACACCAACTCCAACGCCTACACCAACGCCTACGCCAACACCAACTCCAACGCCTACACCTACACCTACGCCAACGCCAACGCCTACACCAACAAAAACTCCAACTCCAACCCCAACGCCTACACCAACGCCTACACCAACTCCAACGCCTACACCTACACCAACGCCAACGCCTACACCAACACCTACACCTACGCCTACACCTACGCCTACGCCAACACCTACACCGACTCCAGTTGTAACACCAACGCCAACGCCGACTGCGACGCCAACGCCGACTGCGACGCCAACGCCGACTCCTATCCCAACTCCAAAACCACCAACAATCAATTCTGTTGATGTGAATGGTAGAACAATTTCTGGAACAGGGCCTGAAGGTGCTACGATTATCGTTACAATTGGTTCTCATACATATATCACAAAAGTGGTCGATGGAAAATGGAAAATTAAATTACCGGCTCCATTGAAGGTTGGTACAAAAATTACGGTTCGTGTCAAACTTGGCAATCAGTCGAGTGTGACAAAGTCGATCTTTGTGAAACCTGCTGCACCAAAAGTTTCAATGATATATTCTACGCATTATTTTGTGAAAGGATTCGCCGCAAAGGGTTCACAAGTTTATATTAAAGTGAATGGTCAAACTTATTATGCCAGAGCGGATAAAAAAACGGGCGCATTTGCTTATCGCACCGGTAGACTTTTAACGGGCACATTAGTTTATGTGAGTTGCCGTATCAACGGTCAGACCAGTGATACGACAGTAAAACGCGTTAGAATGGGTTCCTTCCCAAAATAGGCATTTGATTCAATAAAAAAAGCTGTTATCTTTTAAAGATAGCAGCTTTTTTATGAATAATTTTGAATAATTATGATACAATAATGTAGATACTTTTAGAGGAGAAGATGAGATGGATTTTCAGGTAGTATTAACCGTTTTTAGCCAAATACTAATACTCGTAATCATTGGCGCCATCGGGTTTTTGGCTATGAAAAGAAAATGGGTCCCGGAAAATGCTGGAGAAGTTGTTTCTGCTGTTGTCGTTCGAATTACAGCACCCGCATTGATTTTTACAAGTATGGCAGTTAAAGATTTCGGACCGGATAAATGGCGGGATGGCACAATTCTATTCGTATCAGCATTTATATTTATTTCTCTTGCATATGCAATCAGTTTCTTTTCTACGAAAGCCATGAAAATGGATCAGTTTTCTGCAAGTGTGTATCAAGCACAATCGATGGTTGGAAATGTAATCTTTTTATCTTTTCCTTTGTTGAGAATTTTGGACAAAGAAAACGGAATTTTATATGGGATGTTTTACAATTTTGCAAACGATATTTTCCTTTGGACGATTGTCATTTTGCTTCTAAACGGACACCATAAAACTGGCCTCAAAAGCAAACTGACAAAAATACTGAATCCGAACTCTATTGCATTTGTACTTGGCATCATTGCCTCGGTTTTTCATCTTGGGAATCTAGTGAAATTTAACTTTATTGTTGACGGAACTTACTCCATCATTTTTGAATCATTGAAAGGCGTTGGGGAGACGACATTCTATATTTCTATGTTGTTTTTAGGAATGATCCTTGCGAACATCCGTTATGAAGGAATCGTTCATCTCATAAAAACAAAATACTCTGTGTTCGTATACTCATTTGTAAAACTCTTGATGGTTCCATTGATTGCATTGTTTGTGATGAAGACACTCATACCAACAAATGGTCTCGCGACAAGTGTTCTTGTGCTTCAACTTGCAATGCCTGCTTCCGTTACAATTGTTGCGCTAGCGGCCCAATACAAAGCGAATCACGAGTATGCTACAGAAATCCTTTCTTTTTCAACTGTGTTTTCATTAATTACTTTACCGTTTCTAGTCTATTTACTGTACTTAATTCCACATTAATGTGTGTGAGGGGGAGGTTGTCTAATGAATGTAATTGAAATTAACAAACTAACCAAGTTCTATGGGAAATCAAGAGGAATCATTGACATTGATTTCAATGTAGAGGAAGGCGAAATATTTGGATTCATCGGTCCCAACGGAGCGGGGAAATCAACCACCATTCGGCTCTTGTTATCCTTAATTTACCCGACCAGTGGTTCGGCAAAAATATTTGGCAAGGACTGCTTTCGAGACGGTCCTGCAATCCGCATGGACGTTGGCTATTTGCCGTCGGAAGTATTCTATTATGATGATATGAAGGTGCTTGATTTATTGAAGTACTCTGCGACGTTCTATAAAAAGGATTGTACAAAAAGAATACATGAACTTGCTGAAATCATGGATTTGGATCTTACCCGTAAAATTGATGATCTATCCTACGGCAATAAGAAGAAAGTAGGCATCGTGCAGGGGTTGTTACATGAACCCAAATTAATCATCATGGATGAACCAACAAGTGGGCTAGACCCATTGATGCAACAAAAGTTTTTTGCCTTATTAGAAGCAGAAAACAAGAGGGGGGCAACCATACTATTTTCGTCTCATGTGTTGAGCGAGGTGCAACGACTTTGTGGTCGTGTCGCGATTGTGAAAGAAGGAAAGATCATCAAATTAGAAAAGATTTCTGCACTACAAGAAAACACATACAAGAGTTTTCATGTAGAATCAAATGACAAAATGGTAGAGGACTTCTTTTTAATCGATGGCGTTAGCAACTTACAGGTCAAGGAGAAATCGGCTTCGTTTTTATATAAAGGAAACATGAACTTGATTACGAAGAAGCTAGCAAGTCTTGAAATCACTGATTTGTGGGCGGAAGAACCGAACCTCGAAGAGATTTTCTTACATTACTATGAAAAGGAGTGATTCGATTTGAATATGTTTCTTCATGAATTAAAAGCATATCGCAAAACGTTAATTATCTGGATCGTATCTATCGTCGGTCTCATTTTAATGTATATATCATTTTTCCCTGTCTTCACACAAAATATTGACGTTGCCAAAACACTCATCGTTAACATTCCTGACGTTGCAAAAATCATG
The DNA here is from genome assembly GCA_037133315.1 of Clostridia bacterium. Lineage (GTDB taxonomy): Bacteria > Bacillota > Clostridia > JBAXOJ01 > JBAXOJ01 > JBAXOJ01. The sequence goes on along the minus strand of JBAXOJ010000011.1, from coordinate 21,307 downwards.
TTAGGAATTCAACTTGAAGTATTCAAAAATATCAATTTTTTTTATTCCTTTGTATTTTCTATCGTACTAATATTTGCAGGTATTCAAGCTTTGAATTTAGGCCTTTCCATTGTTTCAAAAGAATTTCGATGGAAAACAGTTGATTTCTTGTTTTCGAGACCGGTTTCTCGCGTGCAAATACTGAACGCAAAAATACTTTCTGCTTTTATTTCCATTCTGATTACCAATTTCTTTTCGGTCGGCGTTTCAATCTTGACAACAATACTCATTGTTCGGACGGATTACAATTTATCAGTAATCCTATTAATCTCTTTTTCCATGTTTTTCATTCAGTTAGTGTTTCTTTCCATCGGCATAATGATTTCTGTGTTTTTCACAAGAATCAAAATGGTTGTGCTGTTGTCAGTTGGAATTGTGATGGGGATGTTTGCGTTGAATATGCTTGACAAAATTTCTGGGGATGCATCCATTTGGTTTCTCGTGCCATTCCGCTATTTTGATCTCACGAAAATCGCCCAAACAGGCATATATGAACCTATTTCAGTGATTTGGTCTCTACTCATCATTACCATTCTGATCTCGCTGAGTTACTTTTTCTATCGAAAAAAGGATATCCATGCAGTTTAGCAGGAGGACGCATTCATGAACCTATTTTTAAGAGAAATGAAATCGAATTTTAAGTCGCTCATCATTTGGAGTGTATCGTTTGCTTTTTTAATTGTCGTTGGTATGATTAAGTTTGCTGGAACATCAGCAGACCCAGCACTATTAAAAGATGTGATCAATCAAATCCCGGCTTTTGTCCGTGCTCTATTCGGCTTTGGTGATTTTGATATTTCTAGCCTAATTGGTTTCTACGGTATTGTTAATTTCTACGTGATCGTATTGGCTGCAGTGCATGCTTGCTTTGTCGCAGCGCACACAATATCGAAGGAAGAACAGGAAAAGACGACCGAATTTCTTATCGTAAAGCCTGTTTCAAGAAACAAAATCCTCTTTTCAAAGATGATGGCCGTGTTGGTCAATGTCATAGTGATCAATGCGATTTCATCAATCTGCTCAATCCTCGTTGTATCAGCAATGGATCAAACAAAAAATTTTACTTTGGATATTATCTTGATGATGTGCATTACATTTGTCGTTCAACTCATTTTCTTGTTGATTGGCACAACCATCGCTTCTTTGAGTCATAAACCAAAACTTGCGGCAGCAAGAGGTACGATGATTCTTGTGGCGACCTATTTGCTCGGCTCATTGATCGACATGTTTCCGGAAATCTCCTTTCTAAAGGGACTGACTCCATTTAAATATTTTAATACGGTGGATGTTTTGAATCAAACTTCACCGGATCCTTTGATGGTTGTACTTACGGTCGTCCTTGCATCTTTACTTTGCATATTAACGTTCAAAGGCTACGAAAAACGCGATATGAATATATAATAAGAAAGAAGGAGAGTCCCATTCCACCGATAAGTCTATTAATTAAACCAGCCTCAAGTAATTGCAATCTGCGATGCCAATATTGCTTTTATCATGCGATTGCAGATTCTAGAACGGTGAAATCGTATGGCATGATGTCGCTTGCGACTCTAGAAGAGATTGTAAAAAAGACGCTATTGTTTGCAGATCAATTTTGCAACTTCGCATTTCAAGGTGGAGAACCGACCCTCATTGGCCTAGACTTTTTCCGAACCCTGATTACCTTGCAGGAGAAGTATAATGTGAAGAAAGTGAAGATTTCTAATTCCATACAGACCAACGGCACACTGATTGACGAAGCCTGGGCAGAGTTTCTGCATGAACACAATTTCTTAGTAGGGCTTTCCCTCGATGGCAACAAAGATACGCATGACCTGATGCGGTTTGACGCGAATGCAGCGGGCACGTTCCAAAAAGTCATGAAGACGGTCAATTTATTTGATCAATATAAAGTGGAATACAATATTCTTTTTGTTGTCAATGCGACGGTTGCTCGCTATACTACGAAAATCTATCACTTTTTCAAAAAACAAAAGTTTCAATATCTACAGTTTATTCCATGCCTCGATCCGCTTGATGAAACATCTGGTGGACAGGCACATTCTCTCACCCCTGAGCGTTTTGAATATTTTTTGAAGACAATTTTCGACCTCTGGTATGAAGACGTCAAGGCAGGGAACCTCATCAGCATCCGCTATTTTGATAATATCTTAAGCATGATGCTTGGCTATCCTCCCGAGAGTTGTGGAATGTCTGGCGTCTGCTCCTGCCAGTTTGTCATTGAGGCTGATGGTGGCGTATATCCATGTGATTTCTACGTCAGCGACGAATGGCTTCTTGGAAATATTCTTGAAATGGATTATTTCGATTTGAAACATTCTCCTACCTGCGTGAGATTTGAAGAGGTTTCGAAACACATCGACCCAATATGCAAAACATGCAATTGGGGATACTTTTGCAGAGGTGGTTGCCGCAGAGATCGGGAGCCTTTTATGGATGGACAGCCGGGATTGAACATATTCTGCACCGCGTTCGCACATTTTTTCGACTATGCTATCCCGAGATTTGAGGAAATTGCGAGGACATTGAAAAAATGAAAACGAAGAATTTGATTATCATTACATCCGATGAGATGCGGGGCGATTGCCAAGGGTTTTCGGGCAATCCAGATTGTGCAACGCCTCATTTAGATGCGTTCGCGAATAGCGGTATCGTGTTTCAAAACCATTTTTGTGTGCATGGGAAATGCGTCCCATCAAGAGTTTCAATGATGACCGGTCGTTATCCGCATACGGATGGGTATCGTACCATCTTTCAGCACATCCCTGAGAACGAGCCAAATCTATTGACAACCTTGAAGGAGTCCGGATTCGAATCAGCTGTATTTGGGCATAACCATGTCTGGGAAAACTTTTTTGGAACCAATGAGAAATCAAGCGGTGTGGTCGACTATCATTCCTATACGAACGGCTTTTTTATCGAAATGCTCGATGAAAAGATCAAAGTACCCAGCCCCGCACCTGGTTTTCAGCAAATTGAAATGCCGGAAGGGTATGATTATGAAGGGTTGATTGACGAAGACATTGTTGGGTTTTCCGACTACCATCGCACCGCCCAAGCAATGCATTACCTCGAAAAGGTACGCGATCCCGACAAACCGTTTTATATGCAATTGAATTTGGGATTTCCCCACCCTAAATACCAAGTGGAGGAACCCTATTTCTCGATGTACAATCGTCAGAGCATTTCGGCATGGCCAAACACACTGCCACGCAATGCGCCTCCATATCTCGCTGATATGAGAATGGTCAGAACGGGAGAAACGCCAACGGCTGAACACCTGCGGGAGATTCAGGCCGTCTACTATGGCATGATTACACGCACTGATATGCTCATCGGAAAACTGCTTGCACAAATCGAATCACTTGGTTTATTAGAAGACACAATGATCATATTTACGTCAGATCATGGTGACTTTGCAGGACAGTACGGGCTGGTCGAGAAGTGGGACACCTGTATGCAGGATTGTATCATGCATGTACCAATGATTCTTTTTTCTCCTGATCTGCCAGTACAATCAGTTGTCGATTCCTTGACCGAGCACACCGACCTCGCACCGACGATTTTGGAGTTATTAGGGTTGACGCCAAGCTGGGGAATCCATGGTACATCCCTTGTGAATTGTGTTTGCGGTACGCAGAAAAAGAAGTATGTCTTTGCAGATGGTGGGCACGAAGAAGAGATGCTTTCGCGCATCAGTGACGACTTTACGCAACAAGAGCAGGAAAACGGCAAGCAGCGCACATATTTTAATCATCCAGAAGCCATGGCGCGTGTGAAAATGGTGCGTTCGAAGGAATGGAAGCTCGTGGTGCGAATCGATGGCGAAAACGAACTGTACCATCTGTCGACGGACCCACATGAGATGCAAAATGTTTACGATTGCGTAGAAAATGCTAGAATAATTCAGGATTTACAGTTACAATTGATTCGATGGTGTTTGCGGACTGATACGGATCGACCCTATCAGGAAAAAGTAAGGGCCTAAAAAGAATTAGGGGTTGTAGCATGAGTATTTTGAACGTAGAGAATGTCAGTCACGGATTTGGTGCACGAAAGATTTTAGATAAGGCGACTTTTAGACTTTTAAAAGGAGAGCATGTTGGACTGGTTGGCGCAAATGGGGAAGGGAAGTCCACGTTTCTTGATATTATCACAGGGAAAAAGATTCCGGATGAAGGCAAAATCGAGTGGTGCAATCGCATTACGACGGGGTATCTGGATCAACTGACGACCCTGACAAAAGGAAAGACGATTCGGGAAGCTTTGAAAGAAGCGTTTCAACACATGGTGGATTTGGAAAGTGAGATGCTCGACGCGTACGACAAAATGTCGGATGCGACAGAGGACGAGATCAATTTCTTGCTGCGCGATGTGGGTGAAATTCAAAATGAATTGGATCACAGTGGCTATTATACATTAGATTCGAAAATTGAAGAGGTCGCAAACGGCCTTGGGCTTGGTGAAATCGGGCTCGATAAAGATGTGAGTCAGTTGAGTGGTGGGCAACGTTCGAAAGTGCTTTTGACCAAGTTGCTCCTTGAAAACCCAATGATTTTAATTTTAGATGAACCGACCAATTTTCTTGATGAAAATCACATCGGTTGGTTAAAGAATTTTTTGAAAAACTATGAAAATAGTTTTATTCTTGTGTCGCATGATGTGCCGTTTTTAAGCGATGTCGTAAATGTGATTTATCATATTGATACAGGCGTGTTGAACCGGTATCCCGGGTCGTATCAGCAATATCTGACGCTGTCAAAGGTGAAATCGGAGCAAAATCAGAAGGCATATGATCGTCAGCAAAAGGAAATCGACCGTCTGGAGACGTTTGTCGCAAAAAATAAGGCGCGGGCATCGACCGCGACGTTGGCGAGAAGCCGCCAGAAGCAGTTGGATAAAATGGATGTCATCGAACTGGGACGCGAACGTATCAAACCGATTTTCAATTTCAAGACTTCGCGCTCTCCTGGAAGATTGATTTTTCAGGCGAAAGACCTCGTTATCGGGTATGCGTTTCCGTTGACGCGGCCGCTCAATTTTGTGCTTGAGCGGAACGAAAAAATTGCGATCAAGGGTGTGAATGGCCTTGGGAAGACGACGCTTTTGAAGACTTTGTTGGGCCTCTTGAAACCGCTTTCAGGCAAGGTCGAACAGGATTATTATCTGTTTCCGGGGTATTTCGAGCAGGAAAGCAATCGAACTGAAAAATCAGCTTTGAACGAGGTGTGGGATGAATACCCGAACATGACCAATGGAGAAGTGCGTTCCGCGCTCGCGAAGTGTGGGTTGACGACGGATCATATCAATTCGAAAATGATGGTGTTGAGCGGGGGAGAGTCTGCCAAAGTGCGGCTCTGTAAAATCCTTTTGAAAGAAGTCAACCTGCTGGTATTAGATGAGCCAACCAACCATCTTGACATCGATGCGAAAGCGGAGTTAAAGCGCGCGTTGATTGAATTCAAAGGCACTGTCATTCTGGTCAGTCATGAACCGGAATTTTATGAAGACATCGTGTCTGCGGTCTGGAACGTCGAGGACTGGACTTCACTTTAAGGAGGGATTCGATTGATTACCTATATTTTAATAGCGGCCAATGTACTTGTCTGGGCTGGGTTTAATCTTTATGCATTTCTCAACGGGCAGGTGGCGGTTGACTTACAGGCGACGATGGGCGGGCAGATCGATTATCTTGTGCTGCAAGGGGAAGTCTGGCGCGTCTTCACCGCGATGTTTCTGCATGTCGACATCAAACACCTTGCGATGAACATGTACGCCCTATTTATCATGGGTCAACTAGTGGAACGAAATTATGGGAAGTTGCGATTCTTTGTGATCTATTTTGTCGCTGGCATATTGGGGAACGTGGTCAGCTTTGCGTTCCTTTCAGGGTCATCCATGGGAGCCTCTGGCGCGATTTTCGGGCTTGTAGGCGCATCCATCATCATTGCGTTGGACAGCGAAAAAGAGTATCGAAAACGTTTGCTTTTCAACGCGGCATTTATCGTGATTGCGTCTGCTGGCATCGGAATTTCGGTCAACATCAATCAGTTCGCTCATTTCGGCGGCTTGGTCGGCGGCATCTTGATGACATCCATCCTTGTCAAACACTATTCGAACAAAATGCATTTGCACAAAAATATCAGCATACTGATTCTTCTGATTATATTTTTTGGTTCCATCTTTCTTGGCATGAATAACCCCGCAAACAATGCGCAAAAACTGCTTGCCTCGCTGGAAGTCCAATATCAGCAAAAAAACATGGCACAAGTGGAGCTGATTGGCGAAGAAATACTAGCAATCGATGCGGAAATCAAAGATGAAAAAAAGCAAGCCTTATGGTATGTGACCGATGCAGAAAATCAACTAAAGAAATATCAAGAATCGCTTGCTCACGCAAACGAAATGAAAACCTACAGCCTTGCGGACGGCTACTATCTTGAGGCCTTTCCATACTGGAACTTAGGAAAACTGAAAGAAGCCAAGAATAGTCTGCTTTTGGCGAAGCAGAATGGTTCGACGCAAACAGATATTGATCAATTATTAAAGCAGATTTCTTAATTTTTACTTGCAAATCACATGTTTCCAATTTGATAATTGATTATAATGAAGGTGTAATCAAAGTAGAAAGCAGATTGGGGACAGTGAATCTATGAAAATTTCAGTGAAACGCTATCTGAGTATCCTTGTCATTGTGTTGATGTGCTTGACAATCGTTTCGACCAATCTTTTGACAACGCACGAAATCAAGGCGGCTACGCCAACTTACTATATGCCTATTGGCAGTAATTTTTGGTTTCTCGGCCCAAGCTGGACTGGCGAAACCCCAATGAAATCAAATATCAACTGGTCCACTGCGTATCAAGATGGTACGGATATTTGGAATCCCACATTTATTGCCGAACTCAAGCCGTATGTGAATCTACGTTTTATGGACTGGGGAGGTACAAACAACAGCAAAGCGACTTCTTGGAGTGTGAGAAGACTACCGACAGATGCGACCAATTATGAACCGTCGAATAATGAATCTGGTTGCCTCGCATACGAGTGGATGATCGATTTATGTAATCGTACAGACAAAGATTTATGGATTTGCGTTCCGCATCTCGCGAACGATGATTATATGACGAACCTAGCAAAATTAGTGAAAGAAAAATTAGAGCCTGGACGCAAATTTTATTTAGAGTATTCGAATGAGGTCTGGAATAATCAGTTTGGACAATCTACTTATGCGACCGCCCAAGGCAAAGCAAAAGGATTTCAATATGATAATTCCATGTATTATACCTACCGATCGTTTCAAATGTTTAAACTTTTCGGCGACGTCTTCGGTTCAGAGATGAAGACGCGTGTCGTCAGGGTCTGCTGTTTCAGTGGTTATCTAGAACAATTTGGATTCGGTTACGGCATGGTTGTAGGTGATACCAAGTTAAATCCAAACAAGCAGAAGGCGGACTTATTTGCTGTTGCGCCGTACGTTGGAAGTGGATTAGATGGCAGCGCTGCCAACGTAGCAGCGTCGTTTCATGCAGAAGTCGATAGCAAAGTGACTGGATATTTGACGATCGCGAAAGACATTGCCAATCAATACAAAGTTCCACTTGCCACGTATGAAGGGGGACAACATCTTCTGAATAAAGCGCAGATCTTTTCGGCGAATCCGCAGATCTATGATGAATATATGTACATGCTTGAGAAATTTTCACCCTTTTTAGTATTCTTCAATCATTATAACCATTGCGGGCGCGCAGCCTCTGGTGGCGCTTGGGGTTCGAAGACATCAACTGGTCAGGACATCAGTCTTTCTCACAAATATCGCGCGTTAGTTGACTGGACGAATTCCCTTCCCGTTCCAACGCCTGTCCCAACCCCTTCGCCGGATGTCACAAAACCAGTAATCACGATTCAAAAATATTCAACTTCGTATACGAATAAGAACATCACGATATATGCCGACACCAATGAGGGAACCATGAACAAGTATTCTCATACGTTCCAGACAAATGGTGCCTTTGCCTTCATTGCGACAGATCTGGTAGGAAACGTAGCAATCAAAATTGTGACAATCAAAAATATTGATAAAGTGAAGCCGAAAATCGTCGTGAAAAGCGCAGTTGGAAAAGTGGTTGCGAATGGGAAGAGTGTAAAAGGAATCGCAATCCTGTCGATTATTGAAAAGAATCTGAAATCAAAAACACTTTATAAGTCAGCCAAAAAGGTTGCTTGGCCAACTGGCTCAAAGTTGAAAGTGAAGGGTTCTTATCAAATCAAGCTCTTCGATAAAGCGGGGAATAGCGCAAAATTTTCTTTCAGGGTCACGTAAACCTTAAAATGTGAAGGAAAGTTGTCATATTTCATGTTCTATAGAAAAAAGGGATAACGAGTTATCTCCTCTTTTTGTAGGAGCATTAATATTCTAAAATGACCCCGATTTTTGGCTCAAACTCCGAGAATTTTGTGGAAAAGTGAAAATAATCACCCTTTTGTGCTAGATAATCGCGTTTTCGACCGTTAAAACTTGAAAAATCGAAAGAAAGTTGTCATATTTCCCGCCACACAGAAAAGAGAGATAACGCGTTATCTCCTTTTTTCGTATGAGCGATAATATTCTAAATATTAGGAAATATTTTCCTTTAGCAACTCGAGATTGACGATCTGGAAACTGTTTTTGTGATAATCAATGAGTTTTTCCTCTTTCATTCTTGAAAGCTCGCGAGAAAGGGCACTTCTGTCGACGTTTAAGAAGTCCGCGAGCGCGGCGCGATCAAAAGGGATATCGAAATACTGCGCGTTCACTTGCGTGAAACGTTCCAGCAAGTAAGTGGATATCTTTTCTCGCAACCCTTTTATGAGCAAGAAGTTGATCTTCTTATTCAATAATAGGGTTTTGTTTGCAATGAGTTTCAACATGTTTTTGATCAGCAAAGCATGATGATTACATGAACTCGAACAGGTGAGGATAATCCGTTGATAATCAATGACAACGATTTCCGTATCTGTTGCAGAAACGACGGATACTGGGCTAGTTGTGATTCCAGCGCAGACAAACACCTCGCCGAAGTAATCGGGTGCGCTTAGATTTGTGATGATGGTTCGTTTCCCAAAGTAGTCTTCCTTGATTATTTCGACGTTTCCAGATAGAATGATACCAACCCCAGTGAATGATTCTCCCTGTGACAAAATGTAGTCTCCTTTTACATAGGATAAGTATTTTGCATTGAGACAGTTCATCAAAGAGTTAAGGTCTAGCGGATTTATCTCCTCAAATAGTTGTAATTGTTTTAAAACTTCGAATTTTGTGTTCATAATTTCTCCATTCGTTGCCATGGCAACATATTTAGTGATTTCAATATACTAGAATAGAGTCGTAAGGTCAATAGAAACAGGAAGGGTGAATGAAATGTTGAGACAAATTATTAAAATTGATGAAGATTTATGTAATGGATGTGGCGCATGTGTCAGTGCTTGTCATGAGGGCGCAATCGAATTGCAAAATGGAATTGCGAAGCTCGTGCGTGATGATTATTGTGATGGCTTAGGCAACTGTCTGCCAGCATGTCCGACTGGAGCGATAAAGTTTGAACAAAGGGAGGCCGCAGCGTTTGATGAGGCAGCAGTGGAGGCAAAAATGAAAGCGCAAGCAGATGCTGCGCCGGAAAGCAAACCGTTTATGGGGTGCCCAGGGACGGCTTCAAGACAGATTCAAAGACCGATTGATCCAGTTGCGGTTCAGCAAAATGTTTCTGTGCCTGATTCTCAGTTGAGACAATGGCCGATTCAAATTCAGTTGGTTCCAGTGAATGCACCCTATTTTGAAAACGCAAATCTGCTTGTTGCAGCCGACTGTGCCGCATTTGCTTATGGCGATTTTCACAACAAATTCATCAAGAATCACATCACAATCATCGGATGTCCGAAACTGGACGATGTTGATTATTCTGATAAATTAACTGCAATTATTAAGAACAATAACCTTAAAAGCATTACGGTCGTTCGGATGGAAGTGCCTTGCTGCGGGGGGATTGCGCATGCAGTGACAGAAGCAATTAGAAATAGCGGGAAAATGATTCCGTGGCAAATCGTTACGATTGGGACAGATGGTACAATTCTAGAGTAAAAAAAATAATGAAATAGGAGGAATGGTTATGTCTATGTTTTGTTTTCAGTGTGAACAAACAGCAGGTGGCAAGGGATGTACGAAGGTAGGTGTTTGCGGGAAGCAGCCAGAAGTGGCAAACATGCAGGATGCGTTGACCGCTTCAACGATCGAGTTTGCGAGAGCAGCAGAAGGGAAATGTCCTTCAAAAGAAGCATTGAAATTAATGTTAGAAAGTTTATTTACGACGGTGACAAATGTAAGCTTTAATGTTGTCGATGAAGACAACTTAAGACAAAAGATTGAAGCGGAAACGATGGAAATTGGCGGTGGCGCTACGTTCGAAGCGAAAGACCTTTGGACGGGGGATCCAGACATCATCTCTTTGCGTTCCACGCTATTGTTGGGACTCAGAGGGATGGCGGCATATGCGTATCATGCATTCGTTTTGGGGAAAGATGATCCAGAAGTTTCAGACTGGCTATTTAAAGGGATGAAAGCAGTGGGGGAAGATCATACAGTTGAAGAGTGGCTCGACTTACTGATGGAATTTGGCGGAATCAACTTGAAGTGCATGGCATTGCTAGACGATGCAAATACCAGCGCGTACGGGCACCCTGTGCCAACGGCAGTTAGCATGAAAGTGGAAAAGGGCCCGTTTATTGTTGTGTCGGGTCATGACTTACTTGATTTGAAAATGCTTTTAGAGCAAACGAAAGACAAGGGAGTGAACATTTACACGCATGGCGAAATGTTACCAGCACATGGATATCCTGAGCTCAAGAAGTTTTCTCATTTAAAAGGGAACTTTGGGACAGCTTGGCAGAACCAGAGAAAAGAATTTGATGAAGTGCCAGCAGCCTTTTTGTTTACGACAAACTGCTTGATGCCTCCGAAAGACAGTTATGCAGATCGTGTGTTTACGACGGCGGTCGTCGCTTTTCCTGACATGGTTCACATTCCTGATGTGAAGTCTGGGGTGAAAGATTTCTCGCCAGTCATTGAAAAAGCGCTTGCATTAGGTGGTTGGGATGAAGATAAGGTGTTTGCTGGGATTAATGGCGGGGAGACTTTAATGACTGGGTTCGGTCATAACACCGTACTTGGCGTAGCGGATGTAGTGATTGATGCTGTCAAAGCGGGAGCAATCAAACACTTCTTTTTAGTCGGCGGTTGTGATGGTGCGAAGCCTGGAAGGAATTATTATACTGACTTTGTACAACAAACTCCAAAAGATACTGTGATTTTGACGCTCGCATGCGGAAAGTTCCGCTTCAACGACCTTGACCTTGGCGAGATTGGCGGTTTGCCACGAATCATGGATATGGGACAATGTAATGACGCTTACAGCGCAATTAAGGTCGCTGTGGCCCTTGCAGGTGCGTTCGAATGCGGAGTCAACGAACTTCCTTTGACACTCGTCCTTTCATGGTATGAACAAAAAGCAGTTTGCATCTTGTTGACATTGCTTTCCTTGGGAATCAAGAATATATATATCGGACCATCCTTACCTGCATTCTTTTCTTCTAACGTCTTGCAAGTGTTGGTCGATAAGTTTGCTCTGACGCCAATCAGTACGCCAGAAGCGGATCTGAAAGCGATCCTAGGTTAGTCTGTTTCAGAAAAGATTTGTTGGAACACTTCATGAATTTTCATAAAATTATCGATGACAAGGGGATCAAACTGGGTCCCTTTGCCTTCGCTTATAATGTGGCAAGCCGCTTCATGCTGAAACGTTTCTTTGTAAGTTTTAGCTGAGCGAAGGGCATCATACACATCTGCAATCGCCATAATTCGAGCGGATACAGGAATATATTCTCCGCCAAGCGCGTCAGGATAACCGCGGCCATCGTAACGCTCGTGATGATGGCGAACAATATCAATCGCCGTTTTTATAAGGCTGGATGAAGGGTATTTTTCTTTAAAGGGTGTAAGAATATATTCGCCTTTCGTGCAGTGCGTCTTCATGCATTCGAATTCTTCTTCGGTCAATCTTCCGTTTTTCAAAAGAATGCGCTCCGGGATGTGTGTTTTACCAATGTCATGCAAAGGACTCACCAAAAATATGTTTTCAATGAGCTCCGCGGAAATTAATTCCGAGTTCTGCAGAGAACGCTGCATCTCGAGAGCGAGTGCGCGACTATACTGTTGTATCCGTAAGACGTGTTTTCTGAGCTCGCTGTCACGCGATTCACTGATTCGAACATAGGTCATTATCGTATCCATGATCGAATTTTTAATGTCGAAACTTTGCTCCATAAGGCCTCCTAATGATCTACATCTTCTTGGATTTTTGCACTCGCCAGCATTAATTTGATGCGATTCTCTTGGTTGATGCGCGTGGCGCCAGGATCATAGTCAATTGCAACAATATTTGCTTGCGGGTTGTTTCGTTTAATGAGTCCAATCATTCCTTTGCCTGAAATGTGATTGGGAAGACATCCAAACGGCTGGGTACAAACGATATTTGTGACACCCTGGTTGATTAATTCTAGCATTTCACCGGTTAAAAGCCAACCTTCGCCCATTTTATTGCCATGCCCAACATATCCCGCGACCAGTTTTTTCAAGTCCTCAAAATGAACAGGAGGAGTGAAGGATGTATTTTCCTTGACGGCTTTGATCATATCACTTTGATATTTTACAAACATATTCTTGAGGAATTTAACGACTGCAGACTTGAGGATATTCCCACCATACAATGAAACATCTACAAGACGATTGTCCATTTTGAAGATGACGAAATCCATGACGCCAGGGACGACCGTTTCAATGCCTTCTGAGACGAGGAATTCTTCTAAATTATTGTTGCCAAGGGGTGCAAATTTGACATAAATTTCGCCTACAATGCCAACTTTGATTTTGGGCACGCGCGTAATAGGTAGGTTTTCAAAGTCGATGGCAATCTCTTTCAAGGTTGCCGTCATTCTTTTGAACGTCAATTCTTTGTTATCGTGGAACACCTTTGCCGTAATTTCTTCCCATTTTTCAACGAGTCGGTCGGTCGCGCCTTTTTCATTTTCATAAGGACGTGTTTGGTTCGATAATAGCATCAACATATCGCCGTAAATGAGCGAGAAAAGAATTTTCTTGATAAATCTGAAATTCAATTTGAACCCCGGATTTTTTTCCAAACCTGATAAATTCAAAGAAATGACAGGAATGTTGCCGTATCCTGATTTTTTCAATGCTTTTCGCAATAAGTGGATATAGTTTGAAGCACGACAGCCACCACCAGTTTGTGTGATAATCAGTGCGACTTTCTCTAAGTCATATTTTCCGCTTTTTAAAGCATCAATCATTTGTCCGATGACTAAGAGGGCGGGGTAGCAGGTGTCGTTGTGGACGTTCTTTAGACCCTCGTCGACGATATTCCGTTGGTTTGTCTTCAGAGTCTCAAATCGATACCCTTCACTAATAAAAGACTGCTCTAAGCAAGCAAAATGAATAGGCAACATTTGCGGAGAGAGAATCAAAAAATCTTTTTTCATTTCTTTTGTAAACAACAGACGCCCGGTCTTATCGTATTTTAATTCAGCCATTCAACGTTTCCCTTCTGTCTTTCTTCTTGCCTCAACGACGGCCAGCAGACTTCGAATTCTGATTTTAACTGCACCAAGATTATCAATATCATCAATTTTTAACTGCGTGTAGAGTTTGCCGTGTGATTGCAAAATCTCCTTGATTTCATCAGAAGTAATCGCATCCAGTCCACATCCAAAGGAGATCAGCTGCACCAATTCGCAATCGGGATTTTCAATCGCAAAATGAGCGGCATGATACATTCTCGAATGATAGGTCCATTGATTCAAAACTTTAAGCGAAGATCCTTTGTGGTGATAGGTTAAAGCATCGTCCGACACGACGACAAGGTTATACGAAGAGATCAAACGATCAATGCCATGGTTGATTTCGGGGTCAATGTGATAAGGTCGTCCAGTCAATAAAATAATCTTGAGGTGATGTTCGCGCGCGTAACGTATTGCTTCATGTCCCTTATGTTTCAGTAAAATTTTGTAGTCGGCATATGCTTGATAGGCCGCTTTCGAAGCTTTAGCGATTTCCTGGCGCGTTATACCATAGTCTGCACCAAATAATTCGGTTGCTTTCACGACAAAATCTTTTGGCCGATGCAATCCAAAATAGGGGTGAATGAATTTGATTTTCGAAATACTCGACATATTTGCCGAAAGAAGCTCGGGATAATATGCCACGACGGGACAGTTGTAATGATTGTCCGTAGGGTACTGCTCTTTAAAATTATATGGCATACATGGATAGAAAATTGTGTCTATGCCGTGTTCAATCAGACTTTCAATCAAGCCGTGCGCCAATTTCGCTGGATAGCAAACTGTGTCAGAAGGAATGGTGTCTTGTCCCTTCGTATAGACGGAGCGGGAGGACTCTTCCGATAAAACGACCTCAAATCCCAGTGAAGTCAAGAATGCATGCCAAAAAGGAAGGTTTTCGTACATGTTTAAGACCAGCGGAATGCCAATTTTACCGCGTTTTCCAGGAACGGATTGGATGCCACGCAAGAACTCATACTTGAATTTGAAAAGATTAGGTAAGTCTTTATTGGAATTGTTATTGATGGAGCGTTCGCAACGATTGCCACTCGTGAAGGAGGCGCCGTTATTGAATCGGATGATAGAGAGCGGACAGCTGTTAGAGCAAGTTTTGCATCGTACATCTTTTACAGTGTAGGAGAAATCATCGATTCCAGATTGCGTGATGAGCGTTGAATTTTCCATTTCCATTCTGGAAACATAAAGCGCCGCACCGAAGGCCCCCATGAGTCCGGCAATTTTGGGACGTACCACCTGTCTGCCCGTTTCTTGTTCAAACGAACGAAGCACGGCATCATTTAAGAACGTACCACCTTGCACAACCATGTGTTTTCCTAGTTCATTTGGATCAACAATACGGATGACTTTGTAGAGGGCGTTTTTCACGACACTAATAGAGAGTCCGGCTGAAATCTCATCCACTCCAGCGCCATCTTTCTGGGCTTGTTTGACCGAAGAATTCATGAACACCGTGCAACGTGTGCCAAGATCAACGGGGTGTTGTGCAAACAAACTGAGCTTCGCAAAATCCGCTATTTCATAGCCAAGTGCTTTGGCGAACGTTTCAATGAAAGAGCCGCAGCCAGAGGAACAAGCTTCATTCAACATAATCGAATCAATGGCTCCACTTTTGATATGGAAACATTTGATATCTTGACCACCGATATCAAGGATGAAATCGACTTCTGGCTGGAAGAAACTTGCCGCCGAAAAATGTGCCATCGTCTCAACTAGACCGAGGTCAACACCAAACGCATTTTTTATTAATGCCTCACCATATCCTGTGACGGCAGAGGATTTGATGCAAATTTTGTCCCCGCAGAGTGTGCGGATCTTCTTCATTTGTTCTAGTACCACTTCGATTGGATTCCCGCGATTTGACTCGTAGAATTGAAAAAGAATTTTTCCTTCAGGGGTAATCAAGACCATTTTAGTGGTTGTGCTTCCAGAATCAATCCCTAAAAATGCATCACCAGAATAGGTAGCAATGTCTTCGTAGGCGACATCTGCACTCTCATGTCTAGTTTGAAATTCTTGATATTCTTCCTGCGAGCGAAAGAGTGGAGGGAGGAGATTCCCTGAAACTTTTAGATCAATCGGGTGTTCCAGTTTATTGATAAATGCACTGATGTCCAAAGGTTCGCCATCTTCTGCACAAAGCGCAGCGCCCATTCCAATATAAAACCGGCCATCTTCCGGGAAAATCGCTTCTTCTAAAACAAGTGAGTTCTTGAATGCTTTGCGCAGTCCTTGAAAATAGAAAAGAGGTCCGCCCAGAAATGCAACGCGTCCTTCAATGCGGCGTCCTTGTGCGAGGCCGGTAATTGTTTGATTGACAATCGCTTGAAAGATACTCGCAGATACGTCTTCTTTCGTCGCTCCTTGATTGAGCAAAGGTTGAATATCTGACTTTGCAAACACGCCACAACGAGAGGCAATCGGATAAAGTTTTTTGCTATGCATGGACAACCGGTCAAGTTCATCCGGTTGCACATTGATTAAAGTAGCCATCTGGTCTATAAAAGCGCCAGTCCCACCTGCGCAAGATCCGTTCATTCTTTGGTCGAGGCCGCCTTTGAAGAAGATGATTTTTGCATCCTCGCCACCCAGTTCGATGACAGCATCTGTATTGGGTAAATACTTTTTGACTGCTTTTGCAGTCGCAAAGACCTCTTGCACAAAGGTCAAACCACAACTTCTGGAAAGACCGAGTCCAGCGGAACCGGTCACAGCAAGTTTGATCTGGTCGCTTGGGAATTGTAAAAGCGCTTCTTTTAACATATCAATAGAACGTTCTCTGACCTGCGAAAGATGACGTTCGTATTTGTTATATAGTATTTTTCCTTCTGCATCTAAAATGACGAGTTTAGCCGTTGTTGAGCCAGCGTCTAGTCCCGCTAAAAGTATACGCATTCCATGTCCCCCAAAAAGCTGTATGAAGCCTAAAATCAAGATGTATCATAAAATGATAACGAAGTAATTATACTAGTGAACGCTTGATTAGTCAATTATTCCATAACGTGTAATTCACATCTCAAGCGCTTTATATTTTACCATAATAAACAGAAGTTTTGCTTGAAAATGCTTTACATTTGTTTGATTGAGTATTAAAATTTTGATATTATGTTTTAGAAAAGAAGGTAGATGGATGTTTTCGAAAATAAAATCATTTTTTGTCGGCAAACCTTTAGACAATGAGTCCATCGGGGAACAAAAACTTAGTGTTTTATGGGGATTTCCAATTTTAGCAAGTGATGCAGTTTCGTCTGTTGCATATGCAGGGCAAGAAATGTTGATTGTCTTAGTTCCTGCAATCTCTTTTTTAGCGTTTGGGCAGCTCACGCTGATTTCTGGTGCGATTATCTGTCTTTTATTATTACTCGTCTTTTCTTACCGCCAAACGATAGATAATTATCCGAATGGTGGGGGCGCCTATATTGTCGCAAAAGAAAACCTTGGCATCAAAGCTGGAGTCACAGCGGCAGCGGCGTTATCCATTGACTATGTCATGACTGTCGCCGTCAGCGTTTCGTCTGGAGTCGAACAAATTGCAACCGCCTTAACCTTTTTGAAACCTTATTCCGTCATCATCTGTGTGGTTTTAGTTGTATTATTGATGATTGGAAATTTAAGAGGAATCAAAGAATCATCAAGAATCTTTGGGATTCCAACATATCTATTCATTTTTGCAATGCTTTCATTGATTTTTGCCGGTGCATATAAAATGATAGTGAATGATCCATCTATCCCTGTCATTCCACAAAACTTTGCGCAAGCAGAACCCCTTACTTTGTTTTTATTATTAAAAGCATTTTCATCGGGATGTACAGCACTCACTGGAGTGGAGGCAGTCAGTAATTCGGTTCCTAATTTTAGAGAACCTACAAGCAAACACGCTAAAAAGGTTTTATATATTCTAGGTGGCGTCATTCTCGTTTTATTCGGTGGCGTATCAATCATTTCTTCTCGTTTTATTCCTTTAGATATTGTGGATGGCATTGCGAAATTACCAGAAGGAGCAATTCTAGTCAACATGGCTTCTGCGCTGTTTGGTTCAGGTTCTTTTGGATATTTCTTTGTCGCAATCACCACATTCTTAATATTGATTCTTGCAGCGAATACTTCTTATTCTGGTTTCCCAATTTTGTTATCCGTCGTTGCGAAAGAAGGCTATGCACCGAGACAACTTAGCTATCGCGGAGACCGTCTTAGTTTTGACAATGGTATTATGCTTTTATCAGCCATGGCCATTGTTTTGATTATCGCATTCAACGCGAAAGTTTCTTCGTTGATTGGTTTGTATGCGATTGGCGTATTTATTTCATTTACCCTTTCACAGGCAGGTATGTTTATGAAGTGGTACCGCCAAAAAGGGAAGCACTGGATTCCAAAAGCCTCCATCAACGGGCTAGGGGCATTCATTACTTTTTTTGCTGTGATTATCATTGCGATTGCTAAGTTCAATGAAGGTGCTTGGATTGTCGTTGTTGCAGCGCCGATATTGATTTTTGTGATGTTGAAAGTAAAACGACATTATGTTGCTGTGCAGGCGCAGTTAAAACTCCGCCAAGACGAATATGATGGATATATCACAGCAAAGACCTATAATAACCGTGTTATCGTGCCAATTTCCGGCGTGAACCGCATCAGTATGAGAGCGATTCGCTATGCAAAAACCATTTCCGATAACGTAACAGCGTTCGCCGTCGTCATTAGCCCTGAAGAAGAAGCGGACATTATTAAGAACTATAAACGTCTTAACACCACCATTCCTTTGAAGGTCATGTATTCTAAATATCGAAAAGTTCTAGAGCCACTGATGGAATATATCGAGTCAGAAGAGTTTGGTCGCGAGCCTGGGGATATGATTACGGTTATGTTGGCACAGTTTTCTGTGAGTAAAGGATGGCAAAAAATCCTTCACAACAATACGCGTTACTTCCTCGAAAAACAGCTCCTCAAGCATAGACACATCGTCGTTTCGGTCATGCCGTTGCAACTCAAGGATGATGATTTTGTGTACAAAAATCCAGATTATAAATATTAATATAAAGGTAGGGTATTCAAATGGCGTTTCAGAATGTAGTCAAGCGAAACAACAAAGTGAGAAGTGGGATCATGCACGGCGGAATTGGCACAGGTGGATTTGAACTCAGAGCAGATGGGCTTTTTAGCGACTTTACGATTTTCAACAACATGCCACTTGGGACAGGGAACCCGTACCCATTTAAAGCGGATACCTCAATCTTCTTTAAAGTACGTTGGCAAGAAGAGGGTGGACACCCGAAGATGAAGATTCTTCAAATCGAAGATGGACCTGGACTCATCACCGGCGGCGTACAACCCATGTATTATATTTTCCCTTGGATGTCAGGCGTCGATCAAATCGAGTACAGCGCGTCTTTTCCGTTTAGCAAATTGAAGTTCACGGATGAAGAAATGCCTTTTGATATTCAATTAGAGGTCTTTACTCCTTTCATTCCGCATGATGTCAAGAATTCTTCACTGCCGGGTGTCTACTTCAACTTTGAGATCTTACAAAAAGGCAACAAAAAATGTGACGTTATGTTGATGCTCGCTGCCCGTAATGGTGTAGGTTACGATGTGCACGAAAAGGAATATGCGACGAAGGTCATCCAGAATTCGCAAACAGTGACTTGCGAAATGACATGCAACCACATGAAGGGCAACGAGGCGACCTACGGAACGCAATCCATTACATCCATTTCTTCGGATGCGTCTTATTATGCTGGTTGGGAACATTTACACCCATACTATGAAGTGGTACTGCGCAATCCAGTTTTGCCAAACATCAATGTCACAGCAGACCGCAATCGATTCGACGATGCTACGCAACAAAACATCGCTGGCGAGCGACTATTTAGTACCGTTGCGGTTTCGAAAACGCTAGAAAACAAGGCTTCCTTTACGCATTCTTTTGTCTACGCTTGGAACTTCCCGAATTTCTATTCCAAGGCAGATACCTTGGAAGGACATTATTACAGTAATTTTTTCGCATGTGCGGAAGATGTTTCAAATTATATGGTTTTAAATGCAGCTACGCTCAAAGCGAAGACCTTGGACTTCTATCATAACTTTTTTGACAGTAGCATTCCTGCATTCGTGTTGGATCAAGTCAACTCGCATTTTAATACGTTTATCACGAGTGCCATTCTGTCGAAGGCGAGCAAATTCGCCATCTCGGAAGGGATGTTAGCGGATCGCTCAGTCGGTCCGTTTGCTACAATGGATGTCGGGATGTATGGCAGTGTCATGCCGGCTGCATTGTTCCCGGAAATTGATAAGAATACGTTTCGTTCGCATAAGGAAGCGCAACTATCGTCAGGGGAGGTTGTCCATGGGTTGCATCGCAACTTTAAGTCCGAGGTGCATGAAGACGAGTCGGTACACAGCAGAATCGATATGCCTTCGCAGTATGTGATTCAATCTCTGCGCGACTATTTCTGGACCAACGACAAGGAGTATTTGCAAGAAATATGGCCATCTGTCAAGAAAACCATCATGTATTGTCTCCGCGACAGAGATGCAGATCAAGATATGGTGCCTGATATGGAAGGCGTGATGTGTAGTTATGACAACTTCCCGATGTATGGCGTTGCTTCCTATATTGCATCCCAATGGCTGACGGCGTTGCAATTTGCGTCACTCGCTGCAAAGGATCTCGGCGATACCGAAACAGCAGAAGAGTATTTAAGAATCTTTGGAGTTGCGCAGCAAAATGCGGAAAAACGTCTTTGGAACGGCGAGTATTTTAGGCTTTGCAATGACGAAGGCGGGAAATCGGGCATTGTGGATGAAGGTTGCTTGACAGACCAGTTAATGGGGCAGTGGGCCAAGCACATGATTGGCACGCCAGATATTTTTGATAAAGAAAAGATGCGCAAGGCACTTTTGTATATTTGCAAACATTCAAGCAAAGAATATGGGTTAGTGAACTGCAGATGGCCGGAGGATACTTATTTCCATGAAGTGGATCCAGATTGCTGGAACGACCAGGCAAACACTTGTTGGACGGGCGTGGAGCTGGAATTTGCGGCGTTGCTTATCTACGAAGGACTTGTCGAGGAAGGGTTGGCAGTCATTCAAAATGTCGATGATCGCCATCGCAAAAATGGCATGTATTTTGATCACCCAGAATTCGGTGGACACTATTACCGTCCGCTTTCGAGCTGGAGCATCATCAGTGCGATGCTTGGATTCTCTTTCAGAGGCACGTCCTACGTCTTCGCACCGAAAGTTCAAGGTTCGAAAATCAAACTCTTCTTTGCAACTGGCAATGCGACAGCACAGTTTATCCAGGACAAAGAGAGCGGCCTCGTAGAGATTCAGGTGCATACAGGGCAACTTGAGATATCTGACATTACGCTCGACGGCAGGTTGGTGCAAACCTTCCCGACGCCAAAGATTGTGAAGGCAGGGGAGAAACTGCAATTTTAAATCGCTTCCTCATAAAGCAAATTCTCGAAAAACCAGAATTTTTGCGGCAAAGATTCTGACATGAACCAGTTACAAAAGGATTGCCAGAATTATTCGACATATAACTGAAACTTTAATTTTGTTTGCAAAATAATTCAAATAAATA
>JBAXOJ010000010.1:0-24504 GCA_037133315.1 Clostridia bacterium | reverse complement strand
AAAGAGTGCTTTTGGAAACTCGAAAGAAAAGGAAATGTGAGTATTGTGAGAATTGTCACACAGTATACTCCTAATTTGTGGTATGATGAATGTAAAAGTACAGAGAATATTTGAAGGAGGTTATTTTATGGCTATGAACATTACGAAACAAAATTTTGAAGCAGAGGTCATGAACTCAGATTTGCCAGTATTAATTGATTTCACGGCAGCTTGGTGTGGTCCTTGTAGAATGATGGGACCAGTGATTGATGAATTGACGACGGACCTAGCTGGCAAAGTGAAGGTATGCAAAGTTGATGTCGATGCCGAGACAGAATTGGCACAACAGTTTAAGGTGATGAGCATCCCGACATTAGTTGTGATTGAAAATGGCAAAGTGAAAAAAAGCGCTTTGGGCTTTCAGTCAAAGGAAAAAGTCATGGAGTTATTGAGATAACAACAGTTTTTCCGTGGAATATAACGCAATAATTTGAAATATTTTGCATTTTTCGTCGGTTTTTATGTGCTTTTTACTTCTTTTTACCGTATTTCGCATTTTTATTGAAAATAACGCTTGACTTTTATTCTTTTTGATAATATTATGAATTCAAGCTTAGAAAGCTAAATAAAAACGAGAAAGAGGAGGAAGTAAAATGAAGTTATTTAACCGCACGAAAAGCAAGAAAGGGTTCACATTGATTGAACTCGTAGTCGTAATCGCTGTTATCGCAATCTTAACAGCTATCGCAATCCCAGCATTCAATGGTATTATCGGGGATGCTAACACAGGCGTTGACAATGCAAACATGACCATGCTGAAGACCGCTGGTGTGATGTATGTAAACAGCCTTAGTACAGCTCCTGCAGCTGGAACTGAAGTCAGTGCGCAAGCTGGTTTCTTAGCTGGTATCTCAGGCGGAGTTATGCCTGTACCAAAAACTGGTGGAACTAGTTTCTCAGTTAAGACTGCTGCTGGTGGCGGAATCGTAGTTACAAAAGTTGCATAATTAGAAATCTACACCAAGAGAGGCTGCCTATGGCAGCCTCTTTATTATTTTGTTTCAAAAAGGAATAAGTCTTTTGGGACGCGCTCAAGTATGACGGTTGGTTCGCCTGTGTAATAAATCACAAGTTCATGCATGGCGCGCGTAGAAGCGGTATAGAGCAACTTGTCATAGTACAGGGAAGGCATACTCTGCGTGCTTGCATCATAGACAAGGACGACATCAAATTCAAGCCCTTTCGCAAGATAGATTGGAATGACACAAGGTCCCGCAATGAATTCCTCATCCTCTTTGGTGACAAGTTTCACCGGGGTGAATTGTTTGATTTGCTTGTGAACGGTCGCGGCTTCCGCTGCATGCATGCATACTATCGCGATGGAGTGATAGCCGTTTCGTTCGGCTTCCTCCATTTTTGACACCAGATGAGTGATACGATCACCAGTGCTGTGCACAATCATAGGCAGGGTGCCTTCGCGATTGATATGTTCATACTCTTCTTTCAAGTCAAGGATTCTCGCACAAAAGTTGGTGATTTGTAGTGTTGAGCGATAGCTCTTGGTCAAGACGACTTCTGCGCAAAGACCGTTTGTCAATACCTCTTTGAATTCGCCAAAGGCACGTACCTGACTATATGGATTGATGGACTGTCCGGCATCCCCTAAAATCGTAATCCCTGCATTCGTAAACATTTTCACGACGCATTCTAGTTGAATCGGGGTATAGTCTTGTCCTTCATCAATGACAACATGTTTGATTTCAGAGGTATTCTTGATGTCGCCGGCCATTGTCTTCAGCAACACAATCGGTGCACAATCTTCATAAGGAATGAATTTGTCTTCGAGATTTGAGAGTGTGAACGCGGCAATGATTTCTAGTTGCACTGGCAATGGCACGTGAGTCGCGTCAGAAATATTCTGCAATAAAGAGTCGTCAGTGAATAGTTTCGAATAGGCCTCTAAGGCATCAAACTGGAACAACGTATTGACTTCTTCTAATACATCCTCAAACTCAAAGCGCACTTGCGCCTCTGCACGGCGGCGAATGTCCCGCTTATCCATGATTTCACCTTTGAATAAATAATCTTCGATGATCAATGCCATGCGGCGTTCCATGACTACGTTGATTTTCTTTTTGACCCGTTGCAACACCTTGTCAATTCTTTTTTTGACGGGCATAAAGGAATACTCGTAGCGATACATTTTTTGCAGTTCTTCAATCGAAATGATTTTTGTGTTGCGAAAGAATAAATCTTTGAATGGAAAGGGTTCGATTTCCAAAATTTCGATGTATTCGCAAATGATTTTTCGAAAGTCGGAGGATGTTTTATAGCCAATGCAAGCTGCACGTGCTTGTAATAGGGTTTGGTCTTTCATCGACATGATGAAATCCATCTGCTCTGCAAAATCACCGAGCTTCAAATCGGCGCCGATGATGCGAGACATGACCTGTTTAAAAGTCATTTGACGCATGTTTTCTTCCCCAAGGGAAGGAAGTACATTTGAAATATAGTCATTAAAGATATCATTTGGAGAAATCACGAGGATGTTGCGCGGGGTGATGGTTTCTTTGTGTTTATAGAGCAACCATGCCACGCGATGGAGTGCAACGGATGTTTTTCCACTGCCAGCTGGGCCACTGACGAGTAAATAGTTGTGGGTACTGTCGCGGATGACACGGTTTTGTTCTCGTTGAATGGTCGCGACGATGTTTTTCATGCGGCTGTTGGAGGAGTGCCCCAACAGTTCCTGTAGAATTTCATCGTCAATCGCGAGGCTGCTTTCAAACATGAAATCGAGTTTCCCATTCTGTATGCGGTACTGGCGTTTTCGTGAAATGAAGCCAGCGATGACACCGTCAAGGCATTCATAGCTCGCGGGACCAATTTCAAAATCGTAAAACATCCCAGAAATCGGTGCACGCCAGTCATAAATTAAATAATCGCCAGATTTGTCGGAAAGGGAAGTGATGCCGATATAGATTTTCTGATTTTCGAGGTCATCGCCGTCCAACTTTTCTTGGAAATCAATCCGCGCAAAATAGGGGTTGTAAAGCATGCTGTAAAGCCGTTTGGAACGCAGTTCCGTCGACTTGAACTGGATGTTTTGAATTTTTAAATCCTCCAGAAAAGTGCGTGCTTGCACGAGCTCATCCATATTTTCAATATCGTTTGGCGCAGCGGAGACTTCCTCCCACATTTCGCGCTGTGTATCGCTGATTACTTTCTTAAAACCCTTTGTGTGTTCGAGCGCTTTTTTATATTGTTCTGAAATTTCAACGATTACCTTTGCAAGATACTCTTTCTCAAATGCGAAATCTTCTTTCTCTGTCCTAGACATTTTACGCCTCCACTTAGTATAGTTTATCGTATCATTATACCTTATTTCTTTCAGTAATGATAATAAGTTTTTTTTAGTTGATAATTCTGCCGCTTTCTAATAAAATGAGAGGGAAAATAAAAATAAGAAAAAAGGGGAACCAATATGAATGAACGCATGAAGATTCAAATGAAGACACCGCTAGTTGAGATGGACGGCGACGAAATGACAAGGGTCATTTGGCAAATGATTAAGGATATATTATTGACACCGTATTTAGACCTAAAGACGGAATACTATGATTTGGGATTGATCCATCGAGAAAAGACATTGGATCAGGTGACGATTGATTCTGCTCTCGCAACAAAAAAATATGGCGTTGCGGTCAAATGTGCTACGATTACGCCAAACGCTGAGCGCGTGGGGGAATATAGCCTTTCGAAAATGTGGAAGAGTCCAAACGGTACAATTCGAGCAATCCTGGATGGCACGGTGTTTCGTGCACCCATTCTGGTGAACTGCGTGAAGTCCTACATTCCAACGTGGACTAAGCCAATTACCATTGCAAGACATGCGTATGGTGACGTTTACAGAGACGTGGAATATCGCGTCAAAGGGGCCGGCAAAGCCGAACTTGTGTTTACCGGTGAAAACGGGGAGACCTCGAGACAGACCATTCATGCGTTCGAAGGGCCTGGCGTGTTGCTTGGAATGCACAATCTTGACGATTCGATTTCCAGTTTTGCGCGCGCTTGCTTCAACTACGCTTTGACGGTCAAGCAAGATTTGTGGTTTGCGACGAAAGATACGATTTCGAAACAATACGACCATACATTTAAAGATATTTTCCAAGAGATTTATGATGCGGAATTTGCAGAAGCATTTGTGGAGGCGGGTATAGAATATTTCTATACGCTGATAGACGATGCCGTGGCGCGCGTGATCCGCTCGGATGGGGGATACATTTGGGCGTGCAAGAATTACGATGGAGATGTCATGTCCGACATGGTCGCAACCGCCTACGGGAGTCTTGCGATGATGACGTCTGTGCTCGTTTCGCCAGAAGGGTATTTCGAGTACGAAGCGGCACACGGAACTGTGCAACGACATTATTATCAGCATCTGAACGGCAGAGAGACGTCGACGAATTCCGTTGCGACGTTGTTTGCATGGACGGGTGCGTTGCGCAAACGCGGTGAAATTGATGAATTACCTGAACTTGTGCGATTTGCTGATTTGTTGGAGAAAGCGACCATTGATACGATTGAGCAGGGCGTCATGACGAAGGACCTTGCCGTGTTGACGGATATGAAAGAACTCAAAGTTGTGAACACCAAAGATTTCCTTCAGGAAATCAACCTACGTCTCAAAGAAGCACTATAATTGAGGGGGAATTTTGATGGAGACGGACTTGGACTTTCGGAGGTTGCGGGAAGCGCAGGAGGCTGCTGTATTAAGTGCGTATGCAAAAAAGAGCAGCGAAACGCAGGGGAGGATCTATCCTGAAACAGACTGTGATTTACGCATGTCTTTTGAGCGGGATGCGAGTCGAATCTTGTATTCTGTGGACTTCAGACGGTTGCGGCATAAGACACAAGTGTTTTTTGATGCGCAAAACGACCACATCTGCACCCGGATGGAGCACGTCCTGTATGTCAGTTCTATCTCTAATACCATTGCGCGCACGCTCGGTCTCAACCAGGATTTAACCCACGCCATTGCGCTCGGGCACGATCTTGGGCATGCCCCGTTTGGGCATCTTGGAGAAGAGACGTTAAATAAATGCGTCGAAGGAAAAAAACATGGCATCTCGTTCAAACACGAGTTGCATAGTTTACGTGTCGTCGACCGGCTCGCGACCCGCGTTTCGGATGGCAGTGTTCACCTGAAGAAGGGGTTGAACCTGACGTTTGAGGTGCGGGATGGCATCGTGAGTCATTGCGGGGAGAAAATCAAAGAAAATTATCTCACAGCGGATCGTCAAAAGACGATGCAGGATCTTGAAAACATCAATTTTGTAGCATCCCAACCCGCGACGTTAGAGGCCTGTATTGTGCGCATCGTGGACAAGATTTCCTACGTTGGAAGAGACATCGAAGACGCATTAAGGGTGAAACTGCTTGATGTTGGGGATATCCCGAAAGATATTCGGAAGGTCTTGGGCAATACCAATCGTCAAATCATTAATACACTCGTGCAGGACATGGTTCACACCAGTTATCAGAAGGATCTCATTGGGTTGAGTGACGAAAAGGGCGGCGCGCTATCCGCGCTCATCGCGCACAATTACGAGCACATCTATAAGAATGAAAAGATTAAGCGATTTGGCAACCAGGTCAAAAACATCATGGAAGGGTTGTTCGATTACTTTTATGAGGCGTTGCAAGATGAAGAGAAGTTGTCGAAAAGTGAGGACCGCATCAATCGGATTTTTTCAAAATATATCACGGAGAATGAATATTCTGCGAATACAGCCCCAGAGCAAAAGGTCATTGACTTCATTGCGGGGATGACCGATAAGTTTGCGACGAAGTGTTTTGAAGAAATCTATTGGATGTGAGGGGACAAGATGAGCGAAGGAAGTTTTTTTGCCTATGTGAATCGGATGAAATACATCACTCGTTGGGGGCTCATGAGAAATACCCACGCGGAAAACATCACAGAGCACAGTTTGCAAGTGGCGATGTTTGCACACGCGCTTGCGGTGATTCGCAAGGTCTATTTTCCGCAGGACGGGCGCCCTGTAGTGGAGCCTGAAAAAGTCGCGACGATGGCGATGTTTCATGATTGCTCCGAAATTCTCACAGGCGATTTGCCAACACCAATCAAATATCATAATCCTGCCATCAGCAAAGCGTATAAGGATGTGGAACGCGTTGCAATCGCAAAACTGCTGACCATGCTTCCAAACGAATTGCAACAGGAATACGAAGTGCTTTTTGTTCCGCAGGAGCAGGCATATATCGCGCTAATTAAAGCGGCGGATAAGCTTGCGGCCTATTTGAAATGCGTGGAGGAAACCAAGGGAGGCAACCCTGAATTCAAGAAAGCGCTGGAGGAGAACAAACGGCAGTTGGAGGCAATGGAGATTCCAGAAGTCAAGTATTTTATGGAGACTTTTGAGCCGCAATTCTGGTTAAGCCTTGACGAGTTGGATTGAAAAAGAATACAATGAAATGTGGACAATTATTTTCAACAATGACGTTGATAGTGGGAGGAAAATGATGTTTGAGATTGTAAGAAAAGAAGTTTTGAATGAGGTCACAAAGTTAATGGAAATCAAGGCCCCTTATGTCGCTGCGAAAGCGATGGCAGGGCAGTTTGTGATGTTGCGTATTGATGAAGAGGGCGAACGCATTCCGTTGACCATTGCGGGCTATGATAGAGAAAAGGGTACGATTTCTTTGATATTTCAGGAAATCGGTGCGACGACCATGAAACTCGGGGAGTTAGAAGTAGGCGATGACCTTCTTGACTTTGCGGGACCGCTTGGAAAAGCGTCTCATTTTGAGGGCGTAAAAAAGGCGGCGGTCATTGGTGGTGGTCTTGGGATTGCCATTGCCTATCCGCAGGCCAAACAACTCTTAGAAATGGGCGTCGAAGTCGATTTTATCGCTGGATTTCGTAATAAAGACTTAATTATGTTGGAAGATCAAATGAAGGAAGTCAGCACGCGGGCGTTTATCACCACGGATGATGGGTCCAATGGAAACAAAGGATTTGTCACAGATCAACTCAAAAAGCTGATTGAAGAGGGCAACCAATATGACGTCGTTATCGCAATCGGGCCGTTATTAATGATGAAATTTGTCAGTTTACTCACAAAAGAGTATGGCATTCATACCATTGTCAGCATGAACCCGGTCATGATTGATGGCACGGGGATGTGCGGTGGGTGTCGCGTGACGGTGGGCGGCGAGACCAAGTTTGCCTGCGTAGACGGACCAGACTTCGATGGGCATCTCGTCGACTTTGACGAGGCGGTCAAACGCCAGTCGTTTTATAAAACAAAAGAACTCGACGCCATTCAAAGGCACACCTGCAGATTGGGGGGTGTTGCAAATGGCTAACATGATCAAGACGAAGACAGCGATACCAGAGCAGCCACCGGAAGTGCGCAACAAAAACTTCCTTGAGGTGTCTTTGGGATATACCCAAGAACTTGCTAAGGAAGAAGCCGAACGCTGTATCAAATGCAAGAATAAGCCGTGTGTAGCAGGTTGTCCTGTTTTGGTGCAAATTCCTGAGTTTATCACGCTGGTTGCAGAAGGCAAGTACGAGGAAGCCTATCAAAAGGTGCTTGAGACCAATAGTTTACCAGCGGTTTGCGGGCGCGTTTGCCCACAGGAGACGCAGTGCGAGGAACTTTGCGTGCGCGGCATCAAAGGGGAGCCAGTCGCCATTGGGCGCTTGGAGCGTTTTGTTGCAGACTGCCATATGGATGAGGTGGAGCGCGGTCATTTAACCGAAAATACATTGATCGTAAAGAAGACTGGGAAAAAGGTCGCCGTCGTCGGATCAGGTCCAGCGGGTCTTGTTTGCGCAGCGGACTTGGCGAAAATGGGACATGACGTCACCATCTTTGAAGCATTCCACATGCCTGGAGGGGTTCTTGTATACGGCATTCCAGAGTTTCGATTGCCCAAAATCTTAGTGAAAGAAGAAATCGACAGCCTCAAGCGCCTTGGCGTGAAAATCATCACAAACATGATCATCGGCAAGACCCTGACCATAGACGATCTGAAAGCGCAGGGGTTTGAAGCCTTCTTTATCGGATCTGGGGCCGGGTTGCCGACCTTTATGAATCTGCCAGGGGAGAACCTCAATGGCGTCTATACTTCGAATGAATTTTTGACGCGCATCAATCTCATGAAAGCCTATTTATTTCCTCGTTATGCCACTCCCGTGAACGTCAGCAACAACGTTGCAGTCGTTGGTGGCGGCAATGTCGCCATGGACGCCGCGCGATCGGCAAAACGCCTTGGCGCAGAAAATGTATACATTATCTATCGTCGTGGGGAAGAGGAAATGCCTGCAAGACGAGAAGAAATTCACCATGCGCACGAAGAAGGCATTATCTTTAAATTGTTGACCAACCCGGTTGCCATTTTGGGCGATGAAAACGGCGCGGTCAAAGGCATTGAATGCGTCGAGATGGAACTCGGCGAGCCAGATGATTCAGGCAGAAGAAGACCTGTAACCAAAAAGGGCAGCAATCATATAGTAGATGTCGAGACCGTCATCATTGCCATCGGGAATAGTCCGAATCCACTGATCCCAGCCACGACAGAAGGCCTGGAAGTCAACAAGTGGGGTTGTATCGTTGCAAAGACGGAAGAAGGACTCACGTCCATCGAGGGGGTATACGCCGGAGGCGACGTCGTAACGGGTGCAGCAACTGTCATTCTTGCCATGGGCGCAGGGAAAAATGCCGCAACCGCCATTGATCAATATTTGATGCATAAAAATGATTAGGAGCGAGTTTCATGAGTTTACAAGTGAGAACCAGATTTGCACCAAGTCCGACCGGGTACATGCATATTGGAAACCTTCGCACCGCAATTTATGAATATCTCATTGCGAAAGTGAACCATGGCAAATTTATTTTGAGAATTGAGGATACCGACCAGGAACGTTTGGTGGAAGGCGCAACCGATGCCATTTTCAAGGTGTTGCATCTCGTTGGGATCCAGCCGGATGAGGGGCCTGGCATTGGTGGCGACTACGGTCCATATGTGCAGAGCGAACGAAAGGATTCCTATTTTCCGTTTGCGAAGCAACTCGTGTCTTCTGGAAAAGCCTACTATTGCTTCTGTGATAAAGACCGTCTGAGTGCGTTAAAAGAGAAAGCGGAAGCGTGTGGGGAAGTTTTTGTATATGATCGCCATTGTGCGCACCTCAGCGAGTCGGAAATGCAGGCGCAGTTAGAGGCGGGTACGCCGTATATTATTCGGCAAAAAATGCCGGTTGTAGGGAGTACAACGTTTGTGGACGCCGTGTTCGGAGAAATTACAGTTGAAAACAGTGCGCTCGAAGACCAGGTGTTGATGAAATCAGATGGATTTCCAACGTATAATTTTGCGAATGTCGTGGACGACCACTTGATGGATGTGACGCACGTGGTACGGGGAAGTGAATACCTTTCCTCTACGCCGAAGTATAACCTGCTCTACGAGGCCTTTGGATGGGAGATTCCGACCTATGTGCATCTTCCGTTAATTGTGAAGACGGACGGGTCTAAGATTTCAAAACGCAGTGGGGATGCATCTTTTGAGGACCTGCTTGAAATGGGATTTTTGGTGGAAGCCATTGTGAATTATATTGTGTTGTTGGGTTGGTCGCCTGAAACCAATCAGGAGATATTTTCCTTGAAGGAATTGGAGTCGGTATTTAGCATCTCCCGCATTAGCAAATCACCTTCCTCCTTTGATCTAGACAAATTGCGGTGGTTCAATGCGGAATATCTCAGACAAATGTCTTTGGAGCAGTTTCATGCACTAGCGATGCCGTTCTATCAAGGGTTAGAAGCGTTTGACCAGGTAAAAATCAGTAAAATATTACAGCAGAGAACAGAAGTTTTGACCGAAATCCCGCAGAAAATCGATTTTTTCGCACAGTTACCAGACTACGATTTGGAGTTGTATGTGCACAAAAAGATGAAGACGACGCTAGAAATCTCACTGGAAAACTTGAAACTGGCGTTGCCTGCCATCCAAGCGATACAACAATGGGATGAAGAAACCATTCATGACACCTTGATTGGTCTTGCAGAACGGCTGGAAATCAAGAACGGACAAATGCTTTGGCCGATTAGGACCGCAATATCAGGCAAAGATGTGACACCCGGGGGCGCGATTGAACTCATAGAGATTCTTGGCAAAGCTGAGACGATTACGAGAATAGAAGTTGGTATCAAAAGACTCACAGCACATTTAGAAAACTAGGTTTTTGGAGGAAACAACATGGAAGAGAAAGCGTTTGTATCATCGAATTTTATTATAGAAGCGGTAGAGGAAGATTTGCGCAATCAGCGTTTTCAAGATCGCGTGCATACCCGTTTTCCACCAGAACCAAACGGCTACCTGCATATTGGGCATGCCAAGGCGATTTGCATCAACTTTTTGACCGCACAAAAGTTTGGCGGAAAGACAAATTTGCGCTTTGACGACACAAATCCTTCGAAAGAAGAGACGGAATATGTCGACTCCATCCAGGAAGATATCAAATGGCTCGGTTTTGATTGGGACGGATTGTATTATGCGTCCGATTATTTTGGCAAGATTTTTGACTGCGCGGTAGCACTCATCAAGGCTGGTAAGGCATATGTTTGTGCGTTGACCGCGGAACAGATGAGAGAGTATCGTGGCACGTTAACCGAACCAGGCAAGGAGAGCCCTTATCGTAACCGTCCCATTGAGGAAAGTCTAGACTTATTTCAACGTATGAAGAACGGAGAATTTGAAGAGGGCGCGATGGTGTTGCGGGCTAAAATCGATATGGCGTCCGGGAACATCAATATGCGGGATCCTATTCTTTATCGCATCATGAAAGCGCACCATCATCGCACAGGCAATGACTGGTGTATTTATCCGATGTATGATTTTGCGCATCCCCTGTCGGATTCTGTGGAAGATATCACGCACTCCCTATGTAGCTTGGAATTTGAAGATCACCGCCCTCTCTATGATTGGATTTTGAACACGTTAGATATGCCCTGCAAATCGCGTCAATTGGAATTTGCACGGCTCAACATCACGGATACCATGATGAGCAAGCGAAAACTCTTGCAGCTGGTACAAGAAGGCATCGTGGCTGGATGGGATGACCCGCGGATGCCGACCCTAGGGGGGCTTCGTAGAAGGGGGTACACGCCAGAAAGCATTCGTGATTTTTGCGACCGCATTGGTGTGGCAAAGACGTATAGCGTAGTGGAGATGGCAATGCTCGAACATTGCATCCGTGAGGATCTCAATCAGAACGCGGCAAGAGCGATGGCCGTCTTGAAGCCACTCAAAGTGATTATTACAAATTATCCTGAGGGAAACAGTGAACCGATTGTAATGGAAAATCATCCCGAAAAGCCAGAAATGGGGACGCGGTCCGTGTCGTTTTCGAGAGAAGTGTATATTGAACAAGATGATTTCTGTGAACAACCGCCAAATCGGAAATACTTTAGATTGGCGCCAGATATGGAAGTGCGCTTGAAAAGTGCTTATATCGTAAAATGTACAGGATTTAAAAAAGCAGCAGACGGCTCGATTGAAGAAGTTTATTGCACGTACGATACGGGATCTCTTGGTGGAAGTGCGCCAGACGGACGAAAAGTCAAAGGGACCTTGCATTGGGTCGATGCTTCCACCGCAGTAGACGCTGAAATTCGCTTGTATGATCACCTATTTACCGATTCAGATCCAGGGGCTGTGGAGGATTGGCAGACAATCTTGAACCCGACGTCATGCGTGGTCTTGGAAGATTGTAAAGTTGAACCGCATCTTGCTATCTGTGCAAAAGGGGAACGGTTTCAATTTATGCGCATGGGGTATTTCTGCAAGGACCTAGATTCTGAATCTGATAAGCCTGTCTTTAACCGAACAGTCGGCCTTAAAGACACATGGGCTAAACTATCGAGTACTTCCGAAATAGGAGGGGTATGATATGGACTTAGAACTTGATCTAGAATATAGCGTTTCATTAGAAAAAATCATCAGAGAATTCAATCTTGAAGTGGTCGCAGGAGCTGAATATGTTTCCTCCGTGAAGGTGTCGAGTACTGATTTGAATCGGCCTGGGCTCGAATTAACAGGCTATCACAAACACTTTGAAAGCGCACGGATTCAGATTATTGGGAATACTGAATTTGCTTTTTTGTGGGAAGAAATGTCGCTTGAAAAGAGTCAAGCGTTGATTGATTCCTTTTTCAAACTTGGCTTTCCCTGCTTGGTATTAACGAGAGGGCTTGATGTCTTGCCTGGGCTCGTGACTGCGTCAGAACAATACAAAATTCCTATTTTAAGAACCAAGCAAGTCAGCACTCGGTTTATCAGTGCATTAGTTGGATTTTTGACCCTTGAACTTGCCCCAAGAACGAGCGTACATGGCGTTCTGGTGGAGGTCTACGGGGAGGGAATCCTAATCGTTGGCGAAAGTGGGGTCGGGAAAAGCGAAACCGCTATGGAACTTGTCAAAAGAGGACATCGCCTGGTTGCAGATGATGTGGTTGAAATTCGGCGCGTCTCAGATAAGACACTCGTCGGCTCGTCGCCAGAACAAATTCGACATTTTCTTGAGATTAGAGGGATTGGGATTGTCGATGTGAAAAATTTATACGGCATGGGCTCGGTCAAACTGACGGAACGCATTGATTTAATCATTAATTTAGAAAACTGGAAGCAACATAAGGAATACGAGCGACTCGGAATGCAAACTCAATATAAAAATATCTTAGAGATTGAAGTGCCGACACTTTTGATCCCAGTACGACCTGGTCGAAATCTTGCCATCATTGTGGAAGTGGCTGCGATGAACAATCGGCAAAAAGAAGACATGGGCTATAATGCGGCCGAGGTGCTCAATGACAGACTCATGCAGTCTTTGGGAGAAGATAATGCCGAGGACTCGTAAAGAAGGTGCAGCAGATTGAAAGAGATCAATCAGTACGTTGATGAATTCAAAAAAATAGATGGTCTGACGGTTGCCGTGAATCAAAAAATGGCCTCTTATACATCGTTTCAAGTGGGAGGACCCGCCGATATTTTGCTGATTCCAAAGAATGAGGATGCTTTTTTAACTGCCTTGCAACTTTGTGCGGACCATCATTTACCAGTCTTTGTAATGGGCAACGGGAGCAATCTTGTTGTGCGGGACAAAGGAATTCGTGGCGTTGTTATCAAACTAGCTGGCGGCCTGATTGAGATGCGTGTTGAGGGCAACCGGATTATTGCTCAGGCAGGCGTGATGCTTTCAAAACTATCCAGATTCGCTGCGCAACATGGATTGTCCGGAATGGAATTTGCGGAAGGCATTCCGGGTACGTTTGGCGGTGCCATCGCGATGAACGCAGGGGCCTATGGCGGAGAAATGAAAGATGTTGTGACGCAATCCCTTTGTGTGGACGTTGCTGGAAATCGATTTATACTGGACCATGCGCAACATCAATTTGAATACCGGGATAGTTTTGTCAAACGAAAGAATTTGTACGTGATTCACGCAGAATTACTGTTGGAACCGCAAGAAAATGGTATAATACTTAAGAAAATGAAAGAATTTTCAAATCTCCGGACGTCCAAGCAACCGACTTCCATGCCAAGCGCGGGTAGTACTTTTAAAAGGCCCGTGGGGCAGTTTGCAGGGCAGTTGATTGAATCATGTGGACTCAAGGGTCATCAAATCGGTGGGGCAGCCGTTTCGACAAAGCATAGCGGATTCATTGTCAACTGTGGTGATGCGACAGCGGAAGATATCACTGAACTGATTGCCACGATTCAGGAGAAAGTGTTCCAGGAAAAAGGCGTGCACATTGAGACAGAAGTCTTGATTGTTGGAGAAGAATAGTTTGGGAGGAATCGATTATGGAGTTTTTGATTGTGACGGGGATGTCTGGCGCTGGGAAAGCAACCACACAAAAATATCTGGAAGACATGGGGTACTATTGTATCGACAACATGCCGCCGGCACTCATGCCCAAATTTGCAGCGCTTTGTATCGAGGGCAACGTAGTGGAAAAGCCAGCAATGATTGTTGATATCCGTGGCAAGGATTTCTTGACCGAACTTATGCCTAGTCTGGATATGCTAAGTAAGTCTGGGATTTCTCACCGCATGATTTTTTTGGATGCGTCAAATGAAGCAATTGTAAAACGTTTTAAAGAGAATCGAAGAGCACATCCACTGTCCCAAGGGGGCAGGATATTGGATGATATCATCTCTGAGCGAGAACAAATCAGTGGCATAAAAGAGATTGCAGACATTGTCATCGATACGTCTGAAATGAATGCAACACAATTAAATGATGAATTGTCACGTGTGTTAAACAATAAAAAGACAACTGAATTATTTACCGTTTCTGTTGTTTCTTTTGGTTTTAAATATGGGACGCCGATTGACTGCGATTTGGTGTTTGATGTGCGGTTCATTCCGAATCCGTTTTATGTCAGTGATATGAAACACCTTTCCGGGCTGGACCAGCAGGTTAAAGACTATGTCATGGGATTTGATGAGACAAAGGAGTTTTTGAAAAAGCTCAATGAAAT
This sequence comes from Clostridia bacterium, assembly GCA_037133315.1. GTDB lineage: Bacteria > Bacillota > Clostridia > JBAXOJ01 > JBAXOJ01 > JBAXOJ01. The sequence goes on along the minus strand of JBAXOJ010000010.1, from coordinate 9,958 downwards.
GATTCGCTTTTTGTTGCCACTCTATATCAGAGAAGGCAAGGCGCAACTTTCTATTGGGGTAGGTTGCACAGGTGGGCGACATCGTTCGGTTGCAATAGGGGAAGAACTCTATTTGGAGTTGAAATCAAGTGGCAATATGACTTCCATACAGCATCGAGATATTGATAAGGACGGTAGAGGTGTCTCAAAATGAGGTTTCTCGAATGGCTACGCCCCGGATTGGGGCTGAAACGGTGGGTATTGATTGGTCTCGTTGGTGTCGTGTCAACGGGGTTTGCCCTTGTCTATTTGTGGTCCGATGTGTGGTGGAGTTTTGAACAATACATGTTTGCGGCCTTTTTACTTGTGTGTGGTGTGGTACTTGTCATTCTTTCCATCAAAAACATTATGAACGCCGTCTTCAAACTCGCGGCCAATTCAAAAAATACCGGGTTTTCCATGGAAATCAATGCAGAGCGCCTGAGTTCCCTGCTTTATGAAAAACGCATTCTCATTAAAGGCCCTAAGATTGTTGCCATTGGCGGCGGAACGGGTCTTTCCACTTTGTTGCGTGGCTTGAAACAATACAGTTCCAATATTACCGCAATCGTCACGGTGACGGATGATGGCGGAGGCTCTGGCGTACTGCGAGAAGACCTTGGGATTTTACCGCCTGGCGACATTCGAAACTGCATCTTATCCCTTGCGGACACCGAACCAATCATGCAACAATTGATGCAACACCGATTTAAGGACGGCAGGCTGAAAGGCCAGAATTTCGGCAATCTTTTTTTGGCGGCACTTGACGGCATCTCTGAAAATTTTCAAGATGCGGTCAATAAAATGTGCGAGGTTTTGGCTGTTACAGGGCGCGTGCTTGCAGTAACGACCGATAAAATCGGCGTCATCGCGACGTTAGAAGATGGGACGGAAATTTCCGGAGAAACGCAAATCTGCCATCGGGCGAACCGGGAGGGCAACAAGATTAAATCCATTAAATTATCCAATGACAACGTCACTCCAAATCCTGAAGCCATTCAAGATATTCTAGCTGCCGATGTCGTCATCATGGGGCCGGGCAGTCTGTATACGAGTATTATTCCCAATTTACTAGTCAACGAAATGGCTGAGACACTCAAAAAATCGAAGGCCATGCGCTTTTATATTTGCAACATCATGACCCAACCAGGAGAATCAACCGGATACAATGCCCTTTCCCATATCAAAGCGCTCGAAGAGCACTCGTTCAAAGGGATTGTACAATATTGTGCGGTCAATACGGGGACCATTCCAGAAGACCTTGAAAAACTCTATGAAGAAGAAGGCCAGAAGGTCATAAAATATGAGAAAAGTCTCATTGAGAAAAAAGGAATTCGCCTGCTGGAAGGGGAGTTCGTGACCATAGTGGACGGCAAAATTCGACATAACCATGATTTGGTAAGTAAAGTCATCATGGAAGTCGCTTCTCGCAAAATTGCTTCAAAAGATAAAAAGAAACTGGTTGACTATTTCTATGTCAATCAATTATCGATCGCGGATGAGGAGAAACCAAAGTAATGTCATTTTCGGCGCGAGTGAAAGCAGAATTGCATCAAAGTATCAGTGATAAGCGCTGCTGCAAAAAAGCGGAGGCCGCTGCCCAGTTGCGCGTTGCCGGCATGATTTCATATGCTGAGCATGAGCAAGTCCAGGTGAAGTTGCATCACACTCTCATGGTGCGTCCAAAAGCAGATCCATATTTTGCGCAAAGCGGCATTGTGTTTGGCGAAACGGAGCCGATCTACGAACAGTTTTTAGTCGAGCAAACGCGTTGTTGTAAAAAAGAATACGTGCGCGGTGCATTTCTTGCAGGCGGCTCTGTCAGCGATCCAGACAAAGAATACCATTTGGAAATCGTGTGCTGGGATGCTATGATAGCGGAGGAACTCGCCGAGTTTTTAGAGAAGTTTGCGATTGCTGCAAAAGTCGTCGAACGAAAGGGGCACGCCGTCCTCTACATCAAAGAAGCAGAGCAGATTATCGATTTTTTAAACCTCATCGGCGCACACCAGTCAATGATGGAGTTTGAAAATGTGAGAATTTTGAAGGAAGTGCGCAACAACGTCAACCGTCAAGTCAATTGCGAGACGGCCAACATCCAGAAAACCGTGGATGCATCCTTGCGACAGGTGCACCACATTCAGCAACTCATGCAATCAGGCGGATTGGAAAAACTCTCGCCGCAACTGCGCGAAACCGCGATAATACGCGTCGAAAATCCAGATTTGACGTTACAGGAATTGGGACAATTGCATGAGAAGCCAATCGGCAAGTCAGGCATCAATCATCGTTTGAGAAAAATTGATGAGATCGTAGAAGGAGGGCATGGCGCGTGGAACACATGACAGAGCAGGAATTCTGCGTAAGCATCGTGAAATGGGATGATTACGCAACGGTATATGAAGGCTATCAGAAAGCGTTGGCGCCACTTGGCGGCATCGAGGCGTTCGTCAAAAAAGGGTTTATCGTTGCGATCAAGCCTAATTTGATTCTTCCAATGAAACCAGAAGCGGGCGGAACGACCCATCCTGAAGCCGTGCGTGCGGTCACCCGACTTGTGCGAGAGGCGGGGGGGATCCCCAAGATTGTGGAGTCGCCTGGCGGCCCTAATACGACGGTGTTTGTGAAGAGTGTCTTCAACGGTTGCGGCATCACCAAAATGGCCAAAGAAGAAGGCATCGAAATATCATATGACATGGAGACCGTCGAAGTGGATGTACCACATGGCAAGAACTTGCGCAAAATTCAAATTCTGAAATCCCTCGTGGATGCGGACTTGATCATCAATATGCCCAAACCGAAGCCACATGGCATGATGTTGTATACGGGCGCCGTGAAAAATATGTTTGGTGCGGTGGCAGGCACGAAGAAAATGGATTTCCATTTTAGACAGTCGAATTATGACGATTTTGCGAACTCCCTGATTGATATTTTTCTTGCCGTGAAACCGGGACTGCAACTCATGGACGCGGTCATCACCATGCACAAAAAGGGGCCGTCTTCGGGCGATCCAATCCACACAGGCTTCCTGATGGCTGGCGCCAACGCCTTCGCAATGGACTTGGTGGCGCTTGAAATTTTGCGCGCGGACTGGTCAAAAGTGTACCTCATCGACCAGGCAATCCATCGGGGGCTTTGCCCCAAAACCGTTTGTGACGTAAAAGTTTTTTTCGAAGGCGACGTGCTGACGGACTTATTGCCAGCGTATGTAGAAGGGTACATCATCCCAATGGCGAATGAACGCAAGGTCATGGAGATTTTTGCGAAGATGCCAAAGTGGATGGAGTTTGTGGTGCGCACGCGACCTGTGTTTTCGAAGAAGAAATGCAAAAAATGCAAGATTTGCGTCCAAAGCTGCCCTGCAAACTGTCTTGTGCTGGAAGAAAAGGCACCCAAAGTGGATTTGAAAAAGTGCATTCGCTGCTACTGTTGCGAGGAATTGTGCCCGCATAAAGCAGTTACAATCAAACGATTTATTTTTTAGCGAAAGGACGAGTGCATTGCGATTAAACATTGTATTAGTAGAACCTGAAATTCCGCAAAACACTGGCAACATCGCACGCACTTGTGCAGCGACGGATTCTGTGTTGCATTTGGTAGGCCCAATGGGATTCAGCATAAGTGACAAACACTTAAAGCGCGCTGGACTCGACTACTGGGATGACGTGGAAGTGCATTATTATAATAGTTTTTTGGAGGTTCAAGAGAAGTTTCCGCAGGCTCAGTATTATTTTGCCACCACGAAAGCACCACACAACTATGCCGAGGTTGCTTATGAGGACGACTGCTTCCTGGTATTTGGCAAAGAGACCAAGGGATTGCCAGAACCCTTGCTGCAAGCGCATCTTGCGGATTGTGTACGGATTCCGATGATTGGTGAAATGCGTTCGTTGAATTTATCCAACGCGGTGGCGATCGTCACATATGAATATTATAGACAAAAAGGATTTGTCACGTTTCAACAAAAAGGGAAACTGGAGTGATTAGGATGGTAAATGAAAGCCGTTTGACAAAAGAGTTTATTGCACTCGCATCATTGGATAGCCCTTCGTTTCACGAACGCAAAGTTGCTGATGCCATTATCGCAACCGTCCATGCTATGGGTTTCGAAGTGTATGAGGACCAAGGTGGATTGATTTATGGAGGTGACACGGGGAACCTTTATTTCACTTTGCAAGGGGACCCCGCCATTCCATCTTTGCTCCTGATGGCGCATATGGACACAGTCGTGCCTTGTATTGGTAAGCACATCATCGTGGAAGGGGATATCATCCGCAGCGATGGTTCAACCATTCTAGGGGGAGATGACGTGGCTGGAATCGTAGAGATTTTAGAGACGTTGCGCGTGGTCCAAGAAAACAACATTCCACATGGCCCCGTTGAGGTTGTTCTGACCTTCGGAGAAGAGCAGTCGTTGTGCGGTGCAAAAGTGCTTGAATTTGATCGCATCAAATCCAAACTGGCGCTGGTACTCGATAATCATGGCGTCGGAAAAGCCGCGATTTCCGGACCGTCGCAATATCAACTCTTTGCAACGTTCCATGGCAAATCTGCACATGCAGGGGTGGAACCAGAGAAGGGGTTGAGCGCAATTGTGGTCGCCGCAAAAGCAATCAGCCAAATGAAACTCGGCAGACTCGACTTTGAAACCACTGCAAATGCTGGCGTCATCAAAGGCGGAGAAGCAACCAACATCGTGTGTGATTGTTGCTCCGTGCATTTTGAAGCGCGCAGTAGAAACATGGAAAAATTAGAGGCGCAAGTAGCACATATGAAAGCAGTCATGGAAGCCGCCGCAGCGCAAGCGGGTGCGACCGTTACCATCAAGCAAGAGTTTTTATATCCTGCTTTTAAGATTCCTGAAGATGACAGTTTTATCAAACTGTTTCAAACTTGCTGCAAAAAAGTTGGGCTAGAGCCCGTGCTTGAGGCGACTGGCGGTGGCAGTGATACCAACATCATCAGTGGCAAAGGAATCAAAGCCATTGATTTATCCTGTGGCATGACAGATGTCCATACGTTGAATGAATCGATTCGGATTTCTGATATGGTCCAAGGAACTGCGCTCTTAGTTGCAATGATTCAAGAAATGAAAGAGACAGGAGGTCGAAATTTATGAAGATGATAGGACTACTCACAGGTGGGGGCGATTGTCCAGGTTTGAACTCTGCGATTCGGGCGGTTGTCAAGACGGTTGTCGGGAAATACAAGTCAGAAATCGTGGGTTTTAAGGATGGATTCAAAGGGCTTGTGAAAAATGAGTTTGTGAATCTCAAATTATCGGATGTATCGGGATTGCTTGATCGTGGCGGTACGATTCTTGGGACTTCAAGTCTAGACAATCCGTTGAGCATTGCTTGGAGAACAAAACCGGAGAAGGATCATTTGATTCGCCAGACCATCAAAGAAAACATGGCAATGCATGACATGGAAGGGCTCATCATCATCGGTGGAGACCAAACCATGAAGACGGCAGCAGTCTTGCAGGAGAGCGGCATCAATGTAATCTGCATTCCAAAAGCGTCTGCGAATGATATTTCGGGCACAGATATTTCATTTGGTTACATGACGGCAGTGGATACGGCGACGGAAGCAGTGGACAAGTTGCATTCGACAGCAGAATCGCACCATCGAGTCATGATTATAGAAGTCATGGGCGACAGTAGCGGCTGGATTGCGCTTGAGTCGGGCATTGCAGGGGGCGCGGATGTCATATTGATACCAGAAATCAGATACGACATCAAACGTGTGGCGCGGGCCATCTTAGAACGCAAAAATGCAGGGAAGAATTTCAGCATCGTCATCGTGGCACAAGGCGCAGTCCCCAAAAAGCCGCATGAGGAAGTGAAAGACGATACGGTCAAACTCATCAATCTTGGCAGCACCGGTGAAATCATCGCGTATGAGTTGCAGGAATTGACGTCCCTCGTTTGTGAGGTGACCGTGCTTGGTTCGTTGTTGAGAGGGGGTCGCCCAAACACTTACGACCGATTGCTCGCAACGCGGTTTGGTGTCCGCGCAGCGGAAAACGCTATAGAAGGGAACTATGGGGTTGCCGTCGTGGTACGTGGTCGTGATATAATACAAGTGCCAATCATGGAAGTGGCGGATTCAAACAATTACGTGGATCCGAAAGGCGAATGGGTGCGGATTGCAAAGTCCCTTGGCGTGAGCTTTGGAGATTAATCAAAGAGGAGTGTTTTTTAATGCAGTATAGAGAATTTGGAAAGACCGGGATAAAAATTTCGGCGTTGGGATTTGGGGCAATGCGGTTGCCATCTTGTGATGTCGATGGGAATTGGGTGGTGGATCGCGAAAAAGCGGTTGCGATGATTCAGAGAGCCTCGGAACTGGGCGTGAATTATATTGACTCGGCGCATGTGTATCACGGCGGGGAGAGTGAAGTCGTGGTGGGCCTGGGCATCAAGGGTGCAAGAGACAAATGGGTGGTTTCGACAAAGTGCCCCATCTGGAATGTAAAAGAGGTCGGAGACGCCAGAAAGTATCTGGAAGAACAACTGAAGCGGCTGGACACGGATCACATTGATTTCTACCATTTGCATGGGCTTGGCGGGGAAGAGCAAGTGGAGAATTTGACCAAGCTGCAGGTTTTTGCTGATATGCAAAAGGCGAAAGAGGAAGGGCTCATCAAACACTTGTCCTTTTCGTCGCACGGAAGTCCAGAGTTTGTCATGAGTCAAATTGATCGCGGGATTTTTTCTTCGATTCTGTGCCAGTACAACCTACTTGACCGAAACTATGAGAAAGCATTTGCGCACGCGCACCAGAACGGCGTGGGTACGGTTGCGATGGGGCCTGTGGCTGGCGGAAGATTGGCATGTCCGACCGATGTGTTTGAAAACACGCTAAACAGTAAATTTGAAGGCACGTATGAAATTGCCCTCCGCTTTGTGTTGGCGAACCAGGACATCACGTGCGCCCTTTCCGGCATGAGCACGATGGAGCAGCTCGAAGCAAACGTAAAAGTGGCATCTATTGAAGAGCCTCTGTCTGCTTTGGAATTGGAGAAAGTCAATGTCATGCTCCAAGAATCAAAAAGCATGGCAGATCTTTATTGCACTGGCTGCAACTACTGCAGTGCTTGTCCACAGGGAATCAAAATTTCGGAAGTGTTTAAATTGATGAACTATCATCAGGTATTTCATCTGACGGAAATGGCAAAACGCGAATACGCAAATCTCGGCAAGAATGAATGGTCGGGGAAAGCGGTCTCAGAATGCATCGAATGTGGCAACTGCGAAACTGCATGCCCACAGCATTTGAAGGTGATTGAGAAATTGAAAGAAGTTGACAGGGAGTTAGGTGCTTAATGGAATTTGGCTTCAAGCAGTTAGAACTTTCAGACAAAAAGACTTTTGATCGCTATTTTCGTTTTTATCAGCCGCTCGCAGGCGAATTGACGTTTGTGAATTTGCATATGTGGGATTGCGTCTATCATTCCAGTTTCTTGGAGTTTGAAGGGTTTTTGTGCATCGTTTGCGGCGAGCCAAATGCGCGGTTTTCGCTCATGCCAATCGATGGCGTGGGTGGAGATCAGGCGGCGCGACTTGCGAAAGTGGTCGGGATGCTCCTTGCGTATTTCAAAGAAATCGGCCAGAACTTAGTGTTTCAACGCGTCACAGAGCAGGAGAGCAATGCAATCGAACAGGCGGCAGCAGCCATCAACTGCAAGGTGGAGGCGGTGTTTGACCGAGATAACTCGGACTATGTCTACCGTTATGAGGAGATTTCTGGGCTCCCAGGGAAGAAGTATCATGCGAAGCGAAATCACATCCAGAACTTGATTTATAATGAAAGTCCGGAGTATGTGTCGCTCACGCCCGAGTTGTTGCCAGCATGTATCAAAATTCTCGAACACTGGCACATGGACAGACAAGACGATCTCGCGATGCAACACGAAAAACTATCTCAACTGATTTTGATTGAAAACTTCGCCGCCTACGGCAGTTGCAAGGGCGGGCTTGTCAAAGTCAACGGAATCCCAAAGGCTTACACAATCGGGCAGATGTTGAACGAAACTACATTGGTAGTTCACTCCGAACGCGCCGATGGCTCAATACGAGGGCTATATCCGTATGTCAACCAGCAGTTCCTGCTTCATGAGTGGCCTGGCATCCAATATGTCAACCGCGAACAAGACTGCGGGAGCGAAGGATTGCGCAAAGCGAAACTAAGTTATCATCCAAATCATTTGGAAAATAAGTATAAAGTTTCGTTAATACCTTGAATTGAGACCGAAAATATTGTATTATATCTACGGTGTAAAAATACCTATAAAAATATTTTATAAATCTATTTAGGAGAGTGATTGTAATGGCAGTAAAAATGGGAATTAACGGTTTTGGCCGTATCGGTCGTCTGGTTTTCAGAGCAGCGATTGACAACCCGGCAGTAGAAATTAAGGGAATCAATGATCCATTTATCGATCTTGAGTATCTTAAGTACATGTTGATGTATGACACAGTGCACGGCAGATTCAAGGGTGAAGTGTCGACCGAAGGCGGCAAGTTGGTCGTAAACGGAAAGCACATCGAGTTCTTCGCATGCATGAAGCCTGAGGAAATTCCTTGGGGTCAATGTGGCGCAGAATATGTTGTCGAGTCAACAGGCGTATTCACGTCGATTGAAACAGCATCCGCACACATCACCGCTGGCGCGAAGAAAGTAGTTATTTCAGCTCCATCGAATGACGCTCCAATGTTTGTATTAGGCGTAAATGAAGATCAGTACACGAAAGATATGACAGTTGTATCAAACGCTTCTTGTACGACGAACTGCCTCGCACCTTTGGCAAAAGTCATCAATGACAACTTTGGCATCGTCGAAGGACTTATGACCACAATTCATGCAGCTACCAACACGCAAAAGACGGTTGACGCTCCTTCTAAGAAAGACTGGAGAGGCGGTCGCTCAATCCTCAACAACATCATCCCTTCTTCCACTGGCGCAGCAAAAGCAGTGGGCAAAGTCATTCCTGAATTAAACGGAAAATTGACTGGTATGTCATTCAGAGTGCCAACCGCTGACGTTTCAGTTGTTGACTTGACGGTTCGTCTTGCAAAGCCTACCACATATGAACAAATCAAGACGGCGATGAAAACTGCTTCTGAGACAACCATGAAAGGAATTCTTGGTTACACTGAAGATTCCGTCGTTTCCACAGACTTTATCGGCGACCCTAGAACCTCCATCTTTGATGCAGGCGCTGGCATCGCTTTGAATGACAATTTCATGAAATTAGTTTCATGGTATGACAACGAATGGGGCTATTCCAACAAAGTCGTTGACCTTCTTTGCCACATGGCAGACGTTGACGCGAAGTAATCCCATCTAAAGAACACAAAGCACGCAAAGCACGGATATACATTTTGTATTCCGTGCTTTTTTGCGCATACACAGTAAGCGGGCCTAATCCGTACCACATTCAGTTGATTTTGGGAAGAATTCAAGCTAAAATCTAAGAATTCTCACCTTTTGCCCTTGGAAGCCCTTAGATTTGCTGATGCGCGCCAACAGTTTCTCGGTTTCTGGCGCAATCGAAATCAAGGCGTGCATATTTATTCGCGTTATGAGGGCGCGCGCGAATAAATATGCATTCATAGGGAAATAGTGGTACGGATATGGCGTCCTTACTGTGTTTTGAACAGTAAAGGGGCCGAATCCGTACCAGCCAGTATGAAAAGGTAGTCGCGACTTAGTAAATTGGCTGTTGCGTTATACAAAACATCCGCTACAGAATTTTTTGGATAACGCGTTATCTCCTTTTTCTGTAGGAGCAAAAATATTCTAAAATGTTGCTCATCAATGCTCCTCACATGCAGATTTGGACAATAAATCATACAAATTATGAGCATTTTGATTTGAAATTCCTATCTAATGGATATTTTGAGTCCTTTTTGAGGATAAAAGCATAAAGATT